>DAOWDR010000313.1 GCA_030638935.1 Desulfobacteraceae bacterium
AGGAAGGGTTTCAAGGTTTTTGTTGACGCCCTTTGAGCATTCTCAAAGTAATAGTGTGTCCGTTTTCAAATGCCCTAGGCCTTGTTGGAGTCTTTAAATTGGTTTTTATACACGGCATAATAGGTTACGGGTATGACCAGAAGGGTAAACAGGGTGGAGGCAAAGAGACCGAAAATCAGGGCCCAGGCCAGGCCTGAAAAGACCGGGTCAAATATGATGGGAAATGCGCCAATGGCTGTTGTGAGGGCAGTCAGGAGAATAGGCCGCATTCGTACCACCCCGCTTTCCAGGATGGCTTCCTTAAGAGTCGACCCTTGTTTTACGGCTTCCTGGATAAACTCAATCAAGACCAGGGAATTTCTGATGACAATGCCGCCCAGGGCGATCATCCCGATCATACTGGTGGCCGTGAAAAATATGGGGTTGTTAAACCCTCCCACTGGGGTGGTAAAAAGGTTAAGGATAAAAAATCCCGGCATGATTCCCAGAATGGTAAGGGGGATGGCCATCATTATGAGCATGGGCATGAAATAGGAACCGGTATTGATGACCAGAATAAAGTAAATTCCCAGAAGGGCTGCGGCAAAGGCCAGGCCCATGTCCCTGAAAACCCTGAGGGTGATCTTCCATTCGCCTTCCCCGGCCCAGTTTACCTTTATCCCCTCTTCAAAGGGAACCTGTTTCAACCTGCTTTTTATGTCCAGCACTGCTTCTCCAGGGGCCTGGCCTGCCATTTCTCCCAGCACATAGACCACAGGCTCCAGGTTTTTATGATAAATGGGGGTTCTATTTGTTTTTTCAACCACTTGTGCCAGTTCGGCCAAAGGAATCATGGCACCATTTTCCGACCGGATGGGGAGGTTGGCAATGGAGACCATGTCAGACCGTTTTTCCCGGGGCAGTATCACCTTTATCCACAGGGGATTGCGCTCGCGATCCAGGTGGAGGCTTGCCGGAGTGGTGCCGCCAACTGCCGTATCCAGGGTATCCAAAATGGTTTTGGTGTCAATTCCGTGGAGGGCTGCCTTTTCTCTGTCCACCACAATATCCATGCGTTGGCTTGGGGCCTCGGCCATTACCTGGATGTCTGTGACAAAGGGTTCTTTTTCCATTATTGCTTTTACCTTTTGGGCGCTTTCCAGAAGTGTCTCATAGGGGGTGTCATAGGACCCATACACCTCGGCCACCAGGGTGGAAAGCACAGGCGGCCCCGGCGGGACTTCAACCAACTGGATGTCGGCATGGTTTTCCCTGGCAATGGCTGTAAGATCCTTGCGAAGCCTCAGTAAAATGGCATGGCTTTGCTGCTCTCTTTCGGACTTATGGGCCAGGTTGACCCGGATATCGGCCAAATGGCTGCCCCTGCGGATAAAATAATGACGGACCATTCCGTTGAAATCCATGGGGGAGGCGATGCCGGTAAAGGAGACAAAATTGGTGACTTCGTTGACCGTCTGAAGATAGGCCTCAAATTTTTTCACCACCTGGTCTGTCTGTTCAAGGGAAGATCCCTCGGCCAGGTCAAGGACGATCTGAAATTCGTTTTTATTGTCAAAGGGGAGTAGTTTTAAGGGCACCAGGCGAAAGACTCCCAGGGCGCAGGACCCTGCCAGAAGTATCAATACCAGGCAGAGAAGCCCTATCCGCATGGATTTTTTATCCAGAAAAGGATTGAGGATATACCGGTAGAGCCTGGGCCCAAAGCCCTGGGAAGAGTTCTGTTTTTTTTGTTTTTCCTTTTTGTTTTTTAGAAGGTGGTAGGAGACCCAGGGCACAATGGTCAGGGCGCAAACCGTTGAAAAGGTCACGGTCAGGGGGACATTAACGGCCATGGGCGCCATATAGGGTCCCATCATGCCGGTGATGAAAAAAAGCGGGGTAAAACAGACAATGATGGCAATTGTGGACATGATCACCGGCGGCAAAACTTCTGTAACGGCAAAGAGGGTGGCCTTAAAGGGGTCCAGGACACCGGCCTTTATATGGCGTTGGATATTGTCCACATTGGTGATGGGGTCATCCACCACCAGCCCCAGGGAAAGGATCAGGGCAAAAAGGGTAACACGGTTTATGGTATACCCGAACATGAAATTGACAAACAGGGCCAGGGAAAAGGAAATGGGCACGGCCAGTGCCACCACCACGGCCTCCCGCCAGCCAAGGGTCAGGGCCAAAAGGATGACCACCGAAGCAATGGCAAAACCTAAAGAGCTTAGGAGTTCATTCACCTTGCCATGGGCAGTCTCCCCATAGTTCCGGGTTATCTCAATGTATATATCATGGGGAATTACTTTGGCTTTCATGGCCTGAACTTCGTCTAGAATATTTTGCGCTACTTTTACCGCATTGGTTCCTTTTTTCTTGGAAAAGGCGATGGTGACAGCTGGAAAGGAAACCGGTATCTCCGGCCCCATTCCCTGCTGTTTCCGGTAAAAATTGGAAAATCCGATGCGGGTATAGGAGTGGTCCTCTTCCGACCCGTCAATGACCTTTGCCACGTCTGTAAGATAGACGGGCATACCATCCCTGCTCAATACCACCAGGGTGCGCACCTCATCAACAGATGTCAAAAAGGAGCTGGAGGTCAGGGTGATGACCCGGTTGTTTTTATTATAGGTCCCGGCCCGGGTTGAGGCATCGGCTCCCTTGAGCGCCTTGTTGATGTCCAGGATGGAGACATTGAATCCCTTCATTTTTTCAGGATCTATTTCCACCCGGATTTCCCGTTTACAGCCGCCCACAACGGCAGACCGGGAGATGTTTTCCAGCCGGGACAGTCTGGTGGCCACCTCTTCTCCCACCCGCCGAAGTTCGTGGTCTGAATAGACAGGGGAAAAAAGGGTCAAATTGAGGATGGGCACATCATCAATTTCAATGGGTTTGATCAGCCAGTTTTCCACAATGGGTGGAACCCGGTCCAGGTTCATCTGGATTTTGTTGTGGAGTTTTAAAATGGAATTTTCCCTGTCCTCACCCACAAAAAACCGGACCGTGATCACGGCCATTTCCCGGGTGGACATGGAATAGACATATTCCACCCCGTCAATTTCCCAGAGAATCTGTTCCAGGGGTGTTGCCACCAGTTTCTCGATCTCTTCCGGGGTGGCTCCCGGTGCCTGGACATAGATATCCGCCATGGGCACCACAATCTGGGGTTCTTCTTCCTTGGGGGTGATCATCACGCTGAAAACGCCCAGGCAAAGGGCTATCAGAATCAGCATGACAGAGAGCTGTGACGACAAAAACACTTCCACAATTTTTGAGAGAATTCCCTGGGGAGTATTAGTATTCAGGTCAGTCATTTGGGTTTAATATCCTAGGGTTTCAGTTCCGGTCAGCCCGGAAAGGACTTCGATTTTGGGGCCAAAGGATTTTCCTGTTTTAATATAGACGGAGTGGTACCGGGTGTCCTGATTGGCTTGGCCATTTTTGTTCCGATCATTTTGGGATTTTATGTTCACCATGTCCAGATGACCCACCCGGATTACGGCAGCCTCCGGTATTAAAAGGGTTTTTTCTGTTTCCACCGGGATGAGCAGGCGCCCGAACATGCCCGGATAAATACCCGGGGTATCGGGGAGGGCTGCCTTGACCAGAAAGGTCCGGGTATGGGGGTCTGCATAGGGGGTAATCTCTTCAATGGTGGCAACAACATTGGTCTCAAGTGTTTCAATTCCCACTTCATAGGGGTTTCCCTGGATGATTTTTCCTATTAATCCTTCCCGGACACGGGCTTCCAGGCGCAGGGACCCGCTTGTTTGGACAATGAGCAAGGGTTTCCCCGGCATGGCCTGGTCCCCGGGATCAATGAACCGCTCCACCACCACGCCCGGGGCAGGCGCTTTGATGCTGGTATACCCCAGGGCGATCCCGGCCTCTTTTACCACCTCTTTTGCCTGGCGGATATTGGATTTGGAGGCTTGGAAGGCTTCACGGCTTTTTTCATACCTGGCCTTTGCCTGGAGAAAGACGGCCCGATCAATTTCCAGTTGCTGGGAGGTAACCACCTCTTTTTCATAGAGGGTTTTGGTCCGCATATAGGCTGCATTGGCCTGGTCCTGGCCGGCCTTGGCCTCATCAATGGCTTTTTGTGCCTGGCTTAGGGTATTGTTGGCATAGTCCAGGCCCTGTTTTGCCTGCTCAAGCCGGGTGTTGAGCTGTCTTTTATCCAGCTCAACCAGTACCTGGCCTGCTTCCACCCTGGCGCCGGGAACCACATTAATTTTTAAGGCCTGACCGCTGACCTGGGATTCGATGACCGATTCTGTCAAAGGGCGGATGGTACCCACTGCTTCATAAATCTGGGAGATCTGCCTTGATTCAACCCTGGCCGTGTGCCGGACCAGAATGTCGCTTTGGGTGGTATCAATTGAAAACCCCGGGGGAATCCTATTGTTTTCGCAGGAGAAAACAAGGGGCAGAAAAAGAAAAATCAGAAAAAAATATTTTTTCATGGTGCCACTCCCTAAAAGTGTCATCGATAATCTTTATAATTGATTTGGTATCTGGCAGCCTTGTAAGCATATTTGCGTACTGTGATACCAATGAGTTTAGCTGCTTTATTGATATTTCCCCTGGTGTTTTTCAGGGAATCCATGATGATTTCTTTTTCAAGGTTTTCCACGGCCTCTTCAAGGGAGTGGGGCAGGGTTTTTGATTTTGTTCCGGTCTGGAGGGTGGCCGGCAGATGATAGGAGTGAATAGCCCCCTCATTGCACAGGATGACGGCCCGTTCAAGGCAGTTCTCAAGCTCCCGGACATTGCCGGGCCAGTGGTATTCCATCATCATGTCAATGGCCGGGGTGGTGATCCGTTTGATCTCCTTTGAATGTTCTTTTCTGTATTTTTCAAGGAAATGGTCGGCCAGAAGGATTATGTCGGTTTTGCGCATGCGAAGGGAGGGGATGTAAATGGGAAAGACATTGAGCCTGAAATAAAGGTCATCCCTGAATTTTCCCTGGCTCACCATTTCCTCCAGGTTGGCGTTGGTGGCGGCCACAATCCTGACATCGGATTTTATTTGTTTATACCCCCCCACCCGCTCAAATTCCTTTTCCTGGAGGACACGTAAAAGCTTGACCTGGGCGCTGGGGTCCATGTTCCCTATTTCGTCCAGGAAAATGGTGCCCTTGTTGGCTATTTCGAATTTTCCTTTTTTCTGGCGGGAGGCACCTGTGAATGCCCCCTTTTCATGGC
>DAOWDR010000001.1 GCA_030638935.1 Desulfobacteraceae bacterium
ACAACCCTGGCAGGATTTTCATATGAAAAAGGGAATGCCCTCTCCATGGGACTGTTTTTAAAACTGTTTGATCCGCCGTTGCAAAAACTGCCCTATGAACCAATCCTGAAATAATTCAAAAAGGATACAAATGAATTTAAAAAAAACAATAAAAAAACTAGTAGTACAAGTGGTTATGTTTGTTCTGGGCCGTAGCTTTCAATCGGCATCAAAACTCGATTTTGTAATACAAAACGAAATATCAGGCTGGGAAGACGGCATGGTTGTCCTGATGCAGGTGCTTCCAAAAGGGCCGTCCATGTGCCTTCTAAAAAAAGAAGACAGGATCAGGTATCTTGGATCCGGGGCAAAGGAAAAACCCAACCTTATAATCAGTTTTAAAAATATTGAATCTGCATTCCCGGTAATGGCAGGGCTTATGGGAGCAGAGCAGGGATTTGCCCAATCCCGCATGATAGTCAAAGGTGATCTTCCCGTTGCCATGAGCTTTATACGGTGTATCAACCGTCTGGAGGCATTTTTATTCCCAAAAATAATCAGCAGGCGTATTTTAAAAAGAGTTCCCAAAATGGGACTAAAAGAACAGATCATTCGTTTAAGAATTTATTGCACAGGCATTCCTTTGGGAATCTGATAAAAAAATCAAGGAGTAAGAAAAATGGTACCATCTCATTATGAATTTTATAACCCGGTAAAAATTATATCCGGCAGCCATGCTGTGGATAACCTTCCTTTTGAACTGGAACGTTTAGGTGTTTCCTGCCCCCTTGTAGTAACCGACAAAGGGATTGCAGATGCAGGGCTTTTATCTATACTTGAAAAAGCCTTTTCAGATTCCAACATTAATATCGGGGCAGTTTACGACAAGACTCCGCCGGATTCATCTTTAAAAGCAGTCAAGGAGATAGCTGATATTTACAGATCCAACAAGTGTGATTCTTTTGTTGCAATTGGTGGTGGTTCCGCCATTGATACAGCCAAAGGTGTGAACCTTGTGATCACACAAAATACCGATGATCTGGCAAAGTTTGCAGGGGCACAGGTTCTGGATAAGCCCATGCAACCCTTTGCAGTCATTCCCACAACATCCGGGACAGGGTCGGAAGTCACACTGGTTGCCGTAATTTCAGATACGGACCGTAATCTGAAAATGCTGTTTACATCCCATTATTTATTACCGAATATTGCCATACTTGACCCGCGAATGACCCTGACACTTCCACCATCAATGACCGCAGCCACAGGCATGGATGCTTTAAGCCATGCCATGGAGGGATATATCGGGCTGCAGAAAAACCCCATATCTGATGCCTATTCCATGGCTTCTATAAAACTCATCAGACAGACCCTACTTGCAACAGTAAAAAACGGAAAAAACCCAAACCTCAGACTGGCCATGGCCAATGCCGCTACCATGGCAGGCATAGCCTTTTCCAATTCCATGGTGGGCATGGTTCATAGCCTTGGACATGCAGCAGGTGGTATCTGTCATGTACCCCACGGTGTTGCCATGTCAATCTTCCTACCCTTTGGTCTTAAGTATAATATCGAAAAACAAAAAAAACGGATCGGTGAGATGCTTTTGCCCCTGGCAGGAGAAAATATCTATTTGAATACACCTGTTGAACAACGGGCTAAGGCCACTGTTAAAGCAGTCAGAGGATTGCAGCAAGACCTTTATAATGCATGCGGCCTGCCCATGACCCTGAAAGAAGCCGGGGTTCCAAGGAAAAAACTTGAGCAGATCGCACAAAAAACTATGGATGACGGTGCATTGGGATATAATCCCGAAGCAGTCGATCAGGAAGATGCTTTGCATATCTTGAAAAAAGCTTATGAATAAATATTGGAAAATAAAATGAAACAGATTAAAGGAACAAGCAATAAAATACTGGAAGTTGATCTTAAAAACAGAACCCATGAAATATATGAGGTAACCTCCCGGGAACGCCGCCTTTTTCTGGGTGCCAAGGGACTTGGGTTAAAACTCTTGTTTGACCGGATGATTTCGGGAATTGACCCGCTTGGACCGGATAATTTGATTGCCTTTATGCCCGGTGTGTTGATGGGGACAGGCGGTCCCTGCTCAGGTCGGTTTGATGCTGTCACCAAATCTCCGTTGACCGGCATCATGGTGACATCTTCCTGTGGCGGGCCTTTTGGTCTTGCCCTGAAAACCGCTGGCTGGGACGGGCTTATTATAAAAGGAAGAGCAGAATCCCCCATATATATTGATATTACTGAACATGGGGTGGAATATAAGGATGCCAAAGATCTTTGGGGCAAGGAAATTCCGGATGCCCAGACTGTGCTGGATGATAAAAAAGGCAAAGCCGTTGTGATCGGACCTGCCGGAGAAAACCTGGTCCCTTATGCCAACATGGCTTCGGGTCATAGGTTTCTTGGCAGGGGCGGCTTGGGTGCGGTCATGGGTTCAAAAAATCTAAAGGCTGTCAGAGCCATTGGCGGCGCCTATATGATAAAGCCCCGGGATCCAACGATGTTTATAAAAGTAAAAGCAAGAGCAGCAAAATATATCAACCAGAACAATTTGACCGCGGAAACCTACCGCAATTTAGGCACCAGTGCCAATGTGGGACCCTGTCTTGAGGCAGGAATCCTGCCGGTCAATAATTTCCAGGATGGCAAACACGAAAAAGGCAAACAGGTGTCCGGTGAAATCATGGCAAAAAACCATGATACAAAACATCATACCTGCAAACCCTGCACCATTCGCTGCGGTCATAAGGGATCTTTCAAGTCCGGCGACATGTCAGCCCCTGAATATGAGACCATCGGACTCATGGGAACCAGCCTCGGAATCTTTGATTTGGATATAATTGCTGAGTTTAACCAGATATGCGGCAGGCTGGGGCTTGATACCATTTCTGCCGGAGGGACACTGGCATGGGTCATGGAGGCCACATCCAAGGGTCTTGTTGAGAGTAACCTTCAATTCGGATCTTCAAAAGGGATTGCCCGGGCTTTGGAAGACATTGCCCACATGAGAGGGTTTGGCGCAAAAATGGCCATGGGTACAAGAGTCTTGTCACAAGAGTACGGGGGACAGGACTTTGCCATCCATGTAAAGGGAATGGAAATGGCAGCCTATGATCCAAGGGGTTCATTTGGTCAGGGTCTTGCCTATGCTGTTGCCAACAGGGGCGGGTGCCATCTGTCTTCCTATCTTGTGGCCCAGGAAGTCTATTTCGGTTTGCTAAAACCTGATTCCTGTTATGGTAAAGCAAGATGGGTAAAATTTTTTGAGGACCTGACCTGCTGTATCAATTCATTGCAGACCTGCCAGTTTACCATGTTTGCCTTTCTTTTAGAGTCGCCTTTATCCAAATATACGCCTGATGTTATACTGGGGCTGCTCATGCAATATCTTCCTGTGGCAGCGATTGAACTGATTGATTTTTCAATTTATAACAAGCTGTTCAATTCTGTGACCGGTATCCATCTATCCAAAACAGAATTTATCAAATGCGGTGAAAGGATCCATATGCTGGAGCGGTATATGAATTGTCGTGAAGGGATCAACCGCTATGATGATACCCTGCCGGGCCGAATGCTTAAACAGGGACGTACGTTTGACAAAGAACAAAAAAAAGTTCCCTTAAATAAAATGCTTCCCCAATATTACAAAATCAGGGGATATGACAAGGATGGTATCCCTTTAAAAACAAAACTTGAGGAGCTTTCCATCCTCTGATCAGGATTCAACTCAGGCTTCAACTCTGGCTTCAACCTTCTTAGGCAGGCTTTTATGGTTTGCCGGAAGAATCTAAAACAGAACAGATATTGTTCAGTGCTTGAGCAGTATCTGTCAATGTGTCCGGGCCAAGATTATCCAGTACAGAAGTTAATGCTATGTTAATTTTTTCTGCATTCGATCTTGTCATATCATCGTCCCGTACGGCTATTGGCAGAGCATTGAGTGCCTGGTTGAGCAGAATGGTGATATGGGTAATATCTGCGTTCACAGATTCAGGATAATTCTTTTTTACAGCAGCTGCATTGGCAGCTCGGTCAGATGCCGCACAAAGTGCATCCCTTGCAAGTAGATCCAGGCGGATGGGACGGAATTTGGTGACACCACCTGTAATGGGTTTCATTTTAAAACCCAGCAGACTGTAAGTAACTGCCCTTCTAAAAGGGGAATGCCCCACAATAATGGAACCATCCGGACCAATATTGGTAACAGACACAGATTCCTCCCCGCCTTCCAAAAAATATCTCACCTTGCCGGTTGCCCTGTCTAAAAGCGCAATCCCAACGGTCAGCGGCATGGGAAGTGCGCCTTTGACATAGCC
>DAOWDR010000731.1 GCA_030638935.1 Desulfobacteraceae bacterium
AGAATTTAAGAAATCGATGGAAACAGATAGAAACTGCTGTTGCATCGGGTAAGGATCTGCCGCCTGTTGAACTTTACAAAGTGTGTAATGCCTATTTTGTTAAAGACGGTCACCACAGGGTATCAGTGGCCAAGGCTAAAAAAAAAATATCCATTGAGGCAAAGGTATTTGAATATAACTGTGACCTTTCCCTTGACGACAAAACAGACCTTGAACAGATTGCAATCCTTGAAACCTACCATCGATTTTTAAGGGAAACAGGGTTGAAAAAAACAAGGAATCCCAAGCTTCATCTAACGGTTTTAGGTGGATACTCCATTCTTATGGAGCACATACAGCGGCATAGATTTTACCTGATGGAAAAGACAAAAGACAAGGTAAGCATTGAAGAGGCATCAATATCATGGTTTGATAATATTTATTCGCCCATGGTTGTCCTGATCAACAAAAACGGTATTATGGAAAAATTTCCCCACAGGACAAAAACAGATTTTTATATCTGGATTTCAAAATATAAGAACAGATTGTTCCAGGATGTTTTTGAATCGGATGAAGCAAAAAGCGTGATAGACAGTTATTCAAAAATTTTTTCCAATCCAATAAGAAAGCTTCTTGGAAAATTAAGAAAATTTTTCGGGCTTGTAAAATATTGAAGAAAACCCTTAAATGCCCGGAATTTGTTTTAACCCCGGACATTTAAAGGGATAAGCTTATTTTCTTTTTTTAATGATCAGCCCAACACCTGTAAGCCAGCTTTTAGCCACAGCTTCTGGCTTTTCACCCTTTACATTTACCCTGTAATTGAGACGTGTCATGGTGGCCGTATCAAGGGAAGCACCAATTTCGTTTAAAATAAATTTAATCTCTGGATATAGCTCAAGCACCTCTGCCCTGATAACCGGTGCAGGATTGTAGATGGGAAAATAGCTTTTATCATCATCAAGTACAATAAGGTTATAATCTTTTATTTCACCATCTGTGGCAAAAGCCATTCCACAAAGGGCCTGGCCGTCCCTGACCGCTTTTTTGGCAAGGGGGGTTTTCATCTTTAAAACATTTGCATCGGGAATATCTTTTCCAAATTCCAGATTATAATGTCCCATCATGCCTTTGAATCCGTCAGCTCTGGAATAGAACTCTGCATTGGTGGAAACACTCATTTTTCCGGGGTTCTTTTTAGTCCATTCAGCCCATTGGGAAAGGCTGCTGATTCCAAGTTCATCTGCAGTTGAGGCTTTCATTATAATGGCATAGGTGTTGTTGAATTTTGCCGGTGCAAGCCATACAAGACCTTTCTTTTCATCTTCGGCTTTTACCTTGGCATAGAGCTCAACTGCATCGCGGACTATCTCTTTTTTCTTGAACAATGAAAGCCAGGCAGTTCCAGTATACTCCATGTAAACATCAATCTGTCCCTGTTCCAGGGCTTCACGATTTACGTTGGTTCCCCCAAGACTTGTCCGGTCTTCAACGGGAATACCTCTGTCTTTTAACAGGTTCACCATGATTTTGCCCAGGATCACCTGTTCGGTAAAAGCCTTGGACGCAACTTTTACGGGGGCTTTTGCAATGGCTGACATGGGAAGCACAAGAAAAGTCAGTGCTGTCAGTAAAAGAACCAGTTTTTTCATAATAAATCCTCCAGGAAAATAAAAATTATTATTTATCGTTGCCGGCAAAATACCAGCAACACAATATGGCCGGGTTTCAATTGAGCAAAATTCCAATTGATGTGTGGCCGGCCTTTAAAACGGTTAAGCTATATTGGCTTCAAAGGTTCTTACCCCTCTTGAAATAATAAGTTTTTCAGAAAGGCTCAGGCAATAATCAAACAGCATTGCAATGAGAGCGACGGGCACGGCACCTGCCATCATAATACCCATGTCCACAAGGGCAATCCCGGTGAATATCCAAAAACCCAGGCCCCCGCCCCCGATGAGAAATGCCAGGGGGGCAGTTCCCACAATAATGGCGGTTGCTGTTCTGATGCCGCCTGCAATAACGGGCAGGGCATTGGGAATTTCAATTTGAAACAGAATCTGTCTTTGGGTCATTCCCATTCCCGTGGCTGCTTCGATGACATCTTTACTCACCGCATCAATCCCTGCATAGGTATTCCTGACAATGGGTGCCACTGCGTGGAAAAACAATGCGATCAGCGCCGGTATCATTCCGATACCGGAAAGACCGATCAGCGGCAAAAATCCGTAGGCCAGGGCAAGCACGCCAAGGGAGGGGATTGACTGCCATACATTTACCACGGCCATTATGACCGAAGAAGCCTTTTTCATACTCTTCCGTGTCATCAGGGTCCCAAGGGTTACCCCGGCAAGAACGGCACAGACCATGCTGATAATAACAAGGATAAAGTGTTCGAAAATTAATCTGAAAAATTCTGGAACATTTTTAATGGTGTAGTCCCAGGCCCCGTAATAGGTATAAAGCCATACAATAAAAAGAATTGTTAAAAAGATTGGCACTAATTTTTTGGCCAGCTGGAACCAAATTCGTAAGGTCATGATTCTATCCTTTCAAGGTTTCTTTGATATCTTCTGTATGGAGCCACCCCAGAACCTTTTTGGCATCATCTACAACCACAAGGAACCCATAATCATGGGTGAAAATTTCAGACAGACCATCCTTGAGGCTTGCATGGGCCGCAAGCCATGCATTTGTCGGTAAAACAATCTCTTTAACCAGGGTTGCACTATTTGTGATATTTTTTTTGTCAATCATGCCTGTTAGGGTACCCTCGCCATCCACTGCAATCAGGTGTCGGGAGTGAGTTTTTGCAAATATATTTTGTGCGGTTTCAATGGTTTCATCCTGATGAATGGTGGGCGGGTTGTCTTTCATCGCCCTTTTTATCGTAAACAAGTTAAGGCGTTTTAGTGTCCTGTCCCCCCCCACAAAATCAGCAACAAAATCATTTTTCGGATGGGTCAGCATCTCTTCAGGGGATGAGAACTGGACCAGGTGCCCGTCTTTTAAAAGGCAGATTTTGTCCCCCATTTTAATGGCCTCGTCAATGTCATGGGTGACAAAGATAACGGTTTTTTTTACTTTTTCCTGAACCTTTAAAAATTCATTTTGCAGATGATCCCTGTTAATGGGGTCAATTGCACCAAATGGTTCATCCATGAGCATGATGGGAGGGTCTCCGGCCATTGCCCTTGCAACACCGATTCGCTGCTGTTGGCCACCGGATAGTTCTTTTGGATACCTGTCCCGGAACTCATCGGGATCAAGGTTGACAATTTCAAGAAGGCGCTGCACTTTTTCATCTATTTTTGCCCGGTCCCATTTTAAAAGCTTTGGAATAATGGCAATATTTTCACCAATGGTCATATTGGGGAACAGTCCGATGTTTTGAATCACATACCCTATACTTCTTCGAAGCTCTATGGTGTTGAGCCTGGAGATATCTTTGCCGTCAATAATAATTTTTCCGCTGGTAATGGATATAAGGCGGTTGATCATTTTCATTGCAGTGGTTTTTCCGCATCCAGAAGGCCCTACCACTGTACAGATCTCGCCCTCTTCCAGATCAAAGGAGAGTTCATTGACAGCCTTGATATGCCCGGCTCCGGGATATATTTTTGTTACTTTCTGAAGGCTTAGCATCGTTCCCATAATTTTTTCCTTTATTCTGTTGCCTGTTTGACTTTAAGACCTGTTGGTGTAATCCATTCTTCTAATTTTCCCAAAAAGATATCCGCCACAATGGCAAGGAGGCTCATTGTAATGGCGCCTGCAATAACCGAGTCATTTGTTGACATCTCAAGTCCTTCACTGACAAAAAGCCCTAACCCACCGGCACCGATGTATGCGGCAATGGCAGCAATGGCTATTCCCATGACCACGGCTGTTCTGACCCCGGCCATAATAATGGGTGCCGATAGAGGAAGCTACAGCTGGATAAGAAGCTGGAAATATGTCATCCCCATGCCCTTGCCGGCCTCAATGGTGGCAGGGTCCACATTTTTTAATGCAATATAGGTGTTTCGTATGATCGGAAGCTGAGAATAGAGAGCCAGGGCTACGATTGCCGGAACAACCCCTATCCCGATGCCGCTGACTGCATCCCATGCATTGTCAATGCTGGAAAGAATGGGCATCATGAATCCGAACATGGCAATGCTGGGTATGGTAATGAGAATGCTTGATATATAGAGAACAACTCCTGCAGCCCCTGGATGACGTGTAATATAGATGCCCAAGGGGACACCTGTTACAATGGCAATGATCAGGGCAATCCCGACAATACGTATATGGGCGGTCAGTTGAATCAGTGTTTCATTAAGGTTATCTGCAAAAAAGGTTATAGGTCCTGATATAAAGAATGGATGAATCAGGGTTGAGTAAGCTATCAAAGAGAAACACAATGCAAACAGGACAATCCAGAAATCTTCCAGGGACCGTATGTTATAAAGGACTGCAATTATAAGAAGCAGGCCCGAAATTGTCCAGGCCATAAGGAACCCAAAGGTTTCTCCTATCAAAAAGGTATCAAGCCCGGCATAGAAGCTTGTTGAAAGGTCAAAAAGGTACAGGAAAATGGATACCAGGATAAAAATGGTTAAAAGATAATATGATACCCTGCCAAGGTTCCCTTTTTTATAAAATTGCTGCAGGTAGTATAAGAATCCTCCAAAAAAAAGTAAGGCGGTCCCCCATTGCAATACACCTGACAGGGTTTGAAAAATGAAGGAAAAAATGGAGATAAGAATACAAATAATTAGAAATATGCCGGGGAAGGGTGTGGTTTTCAGGCTGTCACCCAGATAAACCATTAAAAAAAGGAAAAGAGAAAACAAGGGCACAATTAAAACCATTCTTAAAATATTGTAGGATTCAAGAAAGTCCACTTCCAGATCCACAATATGCAGAAGCATGTTAAGGGGGGACAAAGGAGCTTCCTGGGAAAGAAATTTGCCGGGAAACCAGGGCAAAAAAAATGAAACAAGCATTAAAACTGAAAAGAGAAGAAATATCCTGTCCGCCCAACTCCAACTGAAAACCGATCTAAATTTCACAGCTGAAATTGATTTTGAGCAATGATGACACTTGGTTGACTTTAAAGGCAATTCCTTTTTGCATTCAGGGCAGATTGGGATGTCTATCATCATGTTTCACCTCCTGGGGGGTAATGAATTTAACAAAATCTTTCATAATTCATTATTTTTGTCAAGAAAAAAATTAATTTGATGGTTTTTGTTACAATATATTATGCCGTTGATTGAATATTAATGACTTTGCCATTTTTTCAAGATGTTAATCTCCGGACTGCAATTTATTTGTGCATTTTCATTTGAGGCATAGGTATGAACTATAAAGTGAAATATAATATGGATTGAAAATTTTTGATAAGCATAGAAGTCAAAATTGAGCAAAAACTTGACAACAATAATTGAAAATGTAACAAAATTAGCAAATTTTAACTTTTTCAATTATTAAGGCATCTAATGGGTAACAAAAGTACTTCTTTAAATAAAATTATCAATAAACGCTATTCTGAGCTGACCTCAAAAGGAAAGATGCTTGCTGAATTTGTAATGTCCAACCCGGATAAAGCCGTTTTTATGACAACACGAAAACTTGCCGCTGCCGTGGGAACCAGTGAAGCCACAGTTGTTAGATTTGTCCGGCAATTGAATTTTGAAAGCTATGCACTGTTTATACAAGCATTAAGAGATCTCATCGATACCGAACTTACCCTGATTGAAAGAAACAGGCTTGCCAATCCTGTTGTGCGAAGCGAAGATGCGGAGCTTGAAAGGATTACCAATCAGGATATTGAAAATATCAGAGCCATGAGTAAAAATATCGATTTGGCAGAAGTGAAAAAAATCAGGAAGGTACTCAAAGAATCAGAGGCAGTTTATATTATCGGCTCAAGGCTTTCCTATGCACCGGCATATTATATGGGCTGGACCATGGCCAAAATAAGAAAAAATGTGAGTATCTTTAAGGGAAGCGACAGAACCACTATTGATCAGTTGATATTTGCCCCTCAAAAAACGGCAGTGGTTTTTGTTACAGCATCAAGATATCCCAACGAAATAATCAGAATAGGAAAATTTGCAAAGCGCCACAAGCTTAAAATGATACTGCTGACAGACAGCTCCTCCTGCCCTTTGATCCAGTTCAGCGACCATGTTCTTATTGCACCCTTAAAAACAATCCCTTTTCTCGGGAACCCGGCTTCCCAGATCAGCCTGATTAATTATCTGGTCCATACCCTGGCGACGGATATGGGAAAGGAGCTGAAAATTCACCAGGAAAAACTTGAGCAGGCCTATCTTGAAAACGATATTTTATTTAATTATTAAATTCTTATTCCAAGTCCCAATTTGACCAATTAAAATTCGTTGTCTTGCCAACCAGTCTGGATATTGTTATAAAATAATTTTTTAATAAGTAATCAATACTTGGTAAGCATATGGGGCGTGTAAATTGGTAGATCATTCTGGCAGGTTTCTGGTTTTTGAAGGAATTGACGGATCAGGTAAAAGTACCCAGATTCGGCAGATTCACAAGCGATTGATGGAAAAAGGGATATCAGCAGTAGCAACCTTTGAACCCACTGACGGTCCAGTAGGGTCTTTGATCCGAAAAATGCTTGCCGGAAGTGTTGAGACAGACCAGCTCACCATTGCCTCATTGTTTGCAGCTGACAGGACCGATCATTTGCTGAACAGGGCAAATGGTGTAAAGGCAATGGTGGACCAGGGTCGGGTCGTTCTTAGTGATCGCTATTATTTTTCTTCCTATGCCTACCATGCCCAATATATGGATATGGACTGGGTTATCCAGGCAAATGCCTTAAATGTCAAGATTTTAAGGCCAACTGCCACCCTGTTTATTGACGTGGATCCGGATATTTGTCTTGAACGGATAAGGGCCAATCGGGATTCTTTTGACATTTATGAGAAGATTGATATTCTAAAACGGGTAAGGGATAATTATTTTCTGGCCT
>DAOWDR010000346.1 GCA_030638935.1 Desulfobacteraceae bacterium
AAAGCCTGTTATAAAAAGCTAAGCATATTTTTTTTAACTTGAAGAGGTGGTGACAATTTGAATAAAAATTTTGCCCTGATTGGCGCTGCAGGATATGTGGCACCCAAACATTTAAAAGCAATCAAAGATACTGGCAATAATCTGGTCGCTGCATTGGATAATAGCGATTCAGTGGGTATCCTTGACAGTTTCTCCTATGAAGTTGCTTTTTTTACTGAATTTGAACGGTTTGACAGGCATGCTGAAAAATTAAGAAGGATGAATGAAAAGGGGAAAATAGACTATGTCAGTATCTGTTCGCCCAATTATCTCCATGATGCCCATATGCGGTTTGCCCTTAGAATCGGTGCCGATGCAATCTGTGAGAAACCGTTGGTATTGAATCCGTGGAATCTGGATGCCATTAAACTCATGGAAGAAGAAACCGATAAAAAAGTGTATAACATTCTCCAATTGCGGGTTCATCCATCTATCATTGAGCTGAAAAATAAAATAGAAACCGATAACAAAGAAAAAAAATATGAGATTGATTTGACTTATATTACCTCCCGTGGAAAATGGTATTTTAATTCATGGAAGGGGGATATAGCCAAATCAGGCGGCATGGCCACCAATATAGGTATCCATTTTTTTGATATGTTGATCTGGCTGTTCGGCAATGTCAGGTATCAGGAAGTCCATGTGTCGGAATCCAAAAAAATGGCGGGTTTTATAGAGCTTGCAAAGGCAAATGTACGATGGTTTTTGTCTGCTGACAGCAATGATCTGCCGGAGCAAACCATACAAAAATCCATCCCGACATTCAGATCTATTACCATTGATGGGGATGAAATTGAATTTTCCGGTGGGTTTACCGATCTTCATACCCTTGTTTATAAAGGTATCCTTGAAGGCCGTGGATATGGAATTGAAGATGCCAGGCCATCCCTGAATCTGGTTTCCTCCATACGGAATACAACACCGAGCATAAAAAATAAAAGCATGATTCACCCGTTTGTAAAGAATAAATAAGGGATAGGCATATGGGTATGGAAAATCTTTTTGTGCACACCTCTTCCTATGTGGATGAAAATGTAAAAATAGGCCAGGGAACAAAAATCTGGCATTTTTCCCATGTCCTTTCAGGGGCTGTAATTGGTCAAAATTGCAGCCTTGGTCAGAATGTATGCATTTCAGGGGATGTCATCATTGGGAATAATGTAAAAATTCAAAATAATGTTTCTGTTTATGATGGTATTTTTATTGAAGATGATGTGTTTCTCGGGCCATCTTGCGTATTGACGAATGTTACAAATCCAAGATCGGAAATATCCAGGAAAAATTTGTATGAAAGAACCTTGATTAAAAAAGGGGCAACCATCGGCGCAAATGCAACAATTGTCTGTGGTGTTACAATTGGCCGGTATGCATTTGTGGCTGCCGGTGCTGTTGTGACAGGGGATATTCCTGACTACACAATGGTTCAAGGGGTTCCAGCCAGACAAACAGCTTGGATATCCAGGCATGGCCACAAACTTGAAACAAAGGATGGGAATGGATTTTATATTTGTCCCGAAAGTGGATTAAAATACAGGGAAACAATAAAAAAAATTTTAATTTGTGTTGATATAGAAGAAAATCAGAGTTTGCCAAAAGATATGAGAATAGGCAAAAAGGATTATGAACATTATAAAAATTGTAAATAAAGTATGATCAAATATGAAAACAATTGAATTTGTTGATTTAAAAACCCAGGCATCAATTATTGGTGATGATATTAAAGGCTCAATTGATCGAGTTCTATCCCATGGCAGCTTCATTATGGGACCTGAAGTTCTTGAACTGGAAGAAAAACTTTCCGAGTTTACAGGTGCTGGACATGTTGTTTCCTGCTCCAGCGGTACCGATGCATTATTAATGGTGTTAATGGCCCTGGGCCTCGGGCCTGGGGATGCTGTTTTTACATCGCCCTTTACCTTTATTGCCACTGCTGAGGTCATAAGTCTTCTTGGTGCTGTTCCGGTGTTTGTTGATATTGATAAGGATACCTTTAATATTGATTCTCTTAAACTTGAAGAAGCCATTGAGAGTCTTAATAAAGGCCGATCCAAAGGATTAACGCCAAAATGTATTATTCCAATCGATCTATTTGGACTGCCGGCCGAATACGAGAAAATCAATAAAATTGCCGATACCTATAATATGAATGTGATTGAAGATGGGGCCCAAAGTTTTGGTGCCCGGGCCCATGATAGGATGGCCTGTAATTTAACCTATGCTGCAACCACAAGTTTTTTCCCGGCAAAAACCCTGGGATGTTATGGAGACGGTGGGGCCATATTTACCAATGACAGCAGTTTGAACGAGAAGTTGATTTCCATTCGGGTTCATGGGAAGGG
>DAOWDR010000631.1 GCA_030638935.1 Desulfobacteraceae bacterium
AAAATTTTAAATATTTTTCTGTATTTGTCCTTATTTAAAGTCAGCTTTCTTTGAACAAATCTGCATATCCAAAATGGTGATTGCCATATTCCCATTTAAAATTGTATATATTTTTTACCAGAACAAAATAGTATACAAACTGGTAATTCAATTAAAAAAACCATTATCCATAAGGGTGGATGGCAATGATTACACAGGCACAAATTATTGAGCAGGGACAAAAGTTTGGCTTTGAAGACGTTGGTTTTACATCGGCTGCGCCCTTTCATGACCACAAAAAGCTCCTTTTAGAAATGACAGATGAATATGGATGGGCGGATGAGGTGGGGCTTGACCTGAAAAACGGGGCGGACCCTGCTTCAATTTTGCCCGGGGCAAAAACAATCATTGTTCTGATTGAGCCCTATTTTAATAAGTCATACCCCTCCTCAATGGAAGCACATTTCGGCAGGTGTTACCTGGACGATGACCGGGTGACAAAGGATGGACTTGCCAAACGGATAAAAGCCTTTAGACAATTTTTAAGGGATGCAGGGATTGACTCCAGGGTGCCCTTTAACCTGCCCCATAGGGTGGGGGCGGCCCGGGCCGGGTTGGGCACCTTTGGCAAAAATTGTCTTTTTTATTCAAATAAGGTTGTCAGATGCGGTTCCTGGACACTTCCCATTGCCGTGGTCATTGATAAAGAATTCACCCCTGGTATCGCCTCTGTTAAAACCGATTGCCCTTCCTGGTGTAAAAATGCCTGCATCACCTCATGTCCCACAGGGGCACTTAAGGGCAACAGTAAAATTGATCCCAGAAAATGTATCTCCTATCTTACTTATTTTGGAGATGAAATCACTCCATTGGAAATAAGAGAGCCCATGGGCATGTATATTTACGGCTGCGATCGCTGCCAGGATGTCTGTCCCCGGAACCAGCCCTGGCTGGCACAACAACTGGAACCCAATGAAAGGGTGGCGGCCAAAGCAAACAACTTTGAGCTGCCACGCCTGCTCCACATGGATAAAGCCTATTTTGAATCCAAAATCTGGCCACATATGTTCTATATGGGCTCTGATACCATTTGGAAATGGAAAATGAATGTTGCCCGGGTGATGGGCAACTGCCGTGATAAAAAATATTTGCCGGATCTTGAAAAAGCATTTAATGAAAACAGGGATGACCGGATAAAAGGCATGATTGCCTGGGCCATGGGACAAATCGGGAATCAGGATACCGGGCAGATACTAAAGTCTTATTCAGCAAACAATTCAGGCAAGGTATTAAAAGAGATTTCAATGGCCATCCAAACCATCGAGAATAAAAACAAAAATAAAAAAAACCATAACGGAGCACTATGACCAAAAAAATATACCGGCAGTTGCAAGAACGTCTTGATCTTTATTCCATGGGATTTCCAGCAACCCAGTCCGGCATTGAAATAAAAATATTAACCTATTTATTCACTGAAAAAGATGCCAATCTGTTTTTGGCTCTGTCCCCTGCCCTTGAGACGCCTGAAGTGCTGGCGGACCGCATAGGACAACCCCAGGAAGAAATTGCAGCACACCTCGATCAAATGGCTGAAAAAGGGTTGCTCTTCCGAATAAAAAAAGGGGAAGTGAATAAATATGGTGCAATCCCCTTTGTCCATGGACTGTTTGAATTTCAGGTTAAGAACCTTAGGCCTGATTTGGCCGAAATGGTGGGAGACTATTTTGAAGAGGCCTTTGACCAGGCGATGCTGAACAATGCTGAACATTTTTTGCGGGTGATTCCCGTCAATAAATCCATTGATCTCACCCACCACGTGGCCGATTATGATGATGCAATACAAATTTTAAAAAGCAAAGACAGTATTGTGATTGCAGATTGTATTTGCAGAAAGAGAACCCAAGTTATGGGCCAGGGGTGTGGTAAACCCCTGGAAACATGCTTTATGTTCGGCTCCATGGGGCAATACTACCTTGATAAAAAAATGGGAAGGCAGATTTCAATTGATGAGGCAATTGAAATACTTAAAAAATCCAGGGAAGCAGGTCTTGTCACCCAACCTGCAACCTCACAAAACCCTTCGGGAATGTGCAATTGCTGTGGGGATTGCTGCGGTGTA
>DAOWDR010000328.1 GCA_030638935.1 Desulfobacteraceae bacterium
ATCCATTCCCCTTGAAGTATATGAGGGCGCACCGGTTAATTTAATTCAATATTCAGCCAGAAAAACTGAAACCGTCATCCTGGAAAATGCATCTGAAAGGCACTTATTTTCAGATGATCCCTATTTTAGGGGGCAAACCAAAAAATCCATTTTCTGCATCCCCATTGTTTATCAGGGAAAACTCATCGGCCTGCTCTACCTTGAAAATGACCTTGTAACACAGGCCTTTACCTCGGAACGGGTTCAGCTTTTAGGGCTGCTCTCTTCACAGGCTGCCATTTCCATTGAAAATGCAAGGCTCTATCAAAGTTTGAATGCATCAGAGAAAAAATACAGATCCATCTTTGAAAATGCGACGGACGGCATTTTTCAGATCCATAAAGACGGCAGGTTTTTAACAGCCAACAATGCCCTTGCCTCCATATTGGGATACGACTCGCCCAAGAATATCCTGGAAGATGTTTCAAAACGGGCAAATCAATTATTTGTAACCCCCAAAGACCTGGACACCCTCAGGGATGTTCTTACACGGCATGGCCATGTAAAAGGGTTTGAAACACAAATGTATAAAAATAACAGCACCCAGATAGAGGTGTCCATAAATGCCCATGTTGTCTATGACACCCATAACAAATTTCTATTTATCCAGGGTAACCTGGAGGATATCAGTCAGAAGAAAGAAGCTGAAATATTAAAAATTGAAAAAGAAAGAGCAGAAGCCGCCACCCAGGCCAAAAGTGTTTTTCTGGCAAACATGAGCCATGAAATCCGGACACCCATGAACGCTATTATCGGATTGTCAGGTCTTGCCCTGAGAACGGAATTATCAGCAAAGCAAAAGGATTTCCTGCAGAAAATAGAATCTGCCTCCCAGTCTCTTTTGGAGATCATCAATGATATTCTCGATTTTTCAAGAATCGAGGCTGGTAAACTGGATGTAGAGCACATTGAGTTTAATATTGATGATGTGCTGGAGAACCTGGCCACCATGATCGGCATCAAGGCGGAGGAAAAGGGGCTGGAACTTTTGTTCAATGTGGATAAAGAGGTACCGTATATGCTCATTGGCGATCCCCTGCGGCTGGGACAGGTGCTCATCAACCTGTGCAACAATGCGGTCAAGTTCACTGAATCGGGACATATTCACATTAAAATTAATAATGAACCTGCTGATTGCGCAATTGACAGGAATGACATATTCTTACGCTTTACGGTCAGTGATACGGGAATCGGTATGAAGCCTGAGCATATATCCGGCCTTTTTCAATCCTTTACCCAGGCAGACAGTTCAACCACTAGAAAATACGGGGGGACAGGGCTTGGTTTGAATATATCCAAACAATTGGTTGAATTGATGGGTGGATCCATCAGGCTGACCAGTGAATATGGCAAGGGAAGTAACTTCACCTTTACTGCCCGGTTCGGTCGGGGCGTTGAAAAGGAAAGAGCAATTTATCCCATTGTTGAAGAACTTGAAGGGATTCGCGCCATGGTGGTGGATGACAATCCTGTTGCCAGGGAAATCTTATGTTCTGCCCTGGAATCTTTTTGCTTTAATGTTACCTGTGTTCCATCAGGGCCAAAGGCAATTGCCGAACTTACCCGCAGCATGGATGAGCCCCCTTACGAGCTCGTCCTCATGGATTGGAAGATGCCTGGAATGAACGGGCTGCAAGCTGTTGAAAACATCAAGAAGAACAAAGCACTGTCTCATATCCCAAACATCCTGATGGTGACGGCATACGCACGTGAGGAGATATTGAAACACCCCCTGGCAGCCCTGCTTGACGGCATTCTTATAAAGCCCATCAATCGATCTTTGCTGTATGACAGCATAATGAACATTTTCGGCAGGCAGGCCAGTGACACGCCAGCCTCGGTTAAAGATAACGCTGAAAAGATACAGGGCTTGGACGCCGTTAAAGGAGCCTTTATTCTTGTTGCCGAGGATTACAAGATCAATCAGCAGATAGCCATTGAACTCCTTGAAATATCAGGTTTCAACGTAAGGGTCGTCAATAACGGCAAAGAGGCGGTCATTGAATTTTGTCAGTCAGACAAGGCCTATGATGCCATACTCATGGATATACAGATGCCGGAAATGGATG
>DAOWDR010000555.1 GCA_030638935.1 Desulfobacteraceae bacterium
CAATCCATGGTGGCGGTCTATGATACCATGGATGCGGCCTCTGAAACCGTGGCCGGTATCATTGCAGCCCACATAGTTCCCGCCACCCTTGAAATTCTGGACAATTTCACCATCCGGGCGGTGGAAGACTTTTCCCACGCCGGCCTCCCGGTTGACGCAGCAGCCCTGCTGCTCATTGAGGTGGATGGTCACCCTGCGGTTGTGGCTGAAGAGGGAGCAAAGGTTGAAGCCCTCTGCCGGAAAATGGGGGCAAACAACATCAAACGGGCGGACACAGACGAAGAAAGGGATAAAATCTGGTCTGCAAGGCGCTCTGCCCTGTCTGCCCTTGCCAAGCTAAAACCAACCCTGGTGCTGGAAGATGCCACCGTACCCAGAAGCAAAATCCCGGAAATGGTCAGGGCTCTCCAGAAAATTGCCAAAACCTATAGAATCGACATCGGCACCTTTGGCCATGCAGGCGACGGCAACCTCCACCCCACCATACTAACCGACCGCAGGAATATTGAAGAATTCAAACGGGTGGAGGAGGCCATTGAAGCGATTTTTGATAAAGCCCTTACCCTGGGCGGCACTCTGTCCGGAGAACACGGCACCGGCATTGCCAAGGCCCCTTTTCTTAAAAAGGAAACCGGCTTTTCATCCATACTATTTTCCCGACAGCTTCGAAAAGCCCTGGACCCCCACAACATACTCAACCCGGGCAAAATAACCGGGGTTTCCGAAAACAGATCAAACCAGGCAGGGACAAATTAAGATGGCGCAAATGAATGATTTGGCAGCCCTTGTTAAAGAGCTGGAAGAACAATTGGTGATCTGTATCCGTTGCGGCATGTGCCAGTCGGTCTGCCCCCTCTTTGAACAGACCCGGAAGGAAGCCGATGTGGCCCGCGGAAAGCTGGCCCTGCTTTCCGGCCTCATGGAAAATATATTTGCCGACCCCGAAGGGGTGGACCAGCGGTTGAACAAATGCCTTCTCTGCGGGTCCTGTGCCGCCAACTGCCCCTCCGGGGTCAATGTTATGGAGATATTCATCAAGGCCCGTGCCATTCTTACAGAATACAAAGGTCTTTCTCCGGTTAAAAAACTGATATTTAAAAAAATGCTGGCCAATCCAACCACCTTTGACACCCTTACCCAATGGGCCGGGCGGTTTCAAAATTTGTTCATCAAGGATGAAGCCAATACCCAGGGTACCTCCTGTGCCAGGCTGGTTTCTCCCCTGTTGTCCAACCGGCATATTCTGCCCATGGCCAAAACCCCCTTTCACAAAAGTCTGACAGATCTCATGAAAGATTCCGGCCCGGCTAAAGATCCGGCTTCCAGCACCAGGGCATTATTATTTACCGGCTGTCTCATTGATAAAATATTTCCCAATGTGGCCCATGCCAGCATAAAGGTGCTCACCCACCACGGGGTAAGCCTAATCATCCCCAAAGGACAGGGGTGCTGCGGCATCCCCGCTCTTGCCGCAGGTGACAGAGATTCCTTTACCAAACTGGTGGATCACCACCTGGACCTTTTCAAAAAAGAAAAATTTGATGTTTTGATTACAGCCTGTGCCACCTGTACCTCCACCATTAAAAAACTCTGGCCGACCATTTACAAAAATGCCACAAGCAGCGTCAAAGAACAATTAGAACAACTTTCCGAAAAAACCATGGATATCAACCAATTCCTGGTGGACCGGGTACAGCCTGATTTTTGCGGGCCTGATTTTTTTGGGGAGCCCTCTGATGCTCCGGAAAAATCTAAAGAAATTGTCACCTACCATGATCCATGTCATCTAAAAAAATCCCTGGGCGTTGCAACCCAGCCCAGGCAAATCATCCTGGCCGCCGGGAAAAGGCTGGTTGAAATGGAAGAATCCGACAAATGCTGCGGCATGGGAGGCAGCTTTAACCTCTACCATTACGAGATTTCAGCCTCCATTGGTAACCTGAAACAAAAAAACATTGCAGATACGGGCTGCACCACTGTGGCAACGGGTTGCCCTGCATGCATGATGCAGATCTCCGACATGCTGGCCAAACAGAATAAAAATATAAAAGTCTGCCACCCCATGGAATTGTATGCCCAATACCTGGAGGAAAAAATTAAATAATCATAACTTTATTGCTCAAAGGAGGGAATGGATGGATATCAGGGAACCTGAAATCAAGAAAGATGAGATTCTTATTCTAAATGACCAGGATTTTTGCAGGGAGAACATCTGCATTGTTACAGGATGCGGTACCGGTATCGGCCGGGCAACGGCAATTGCTGCGGCAGCCAACAACCTGACCACTCTGGGCCTTGACATCAATCAGATCCAGGGAGAGAAAACCTGTGAAATGGTCAGGGCTCTCGGGGGTTCCATGACCTTTTTAAAAACAGATCTCACCCGGGACAAGGAGATCGAAATTGCCGTGGAACGGGCTGCCTCCCTTGGACAGATTAAATATCTTGTAAATATAGCCGGGATCCAGCACATCGATTCTGTGGAAACTTTTCCCATGGAAACCTACGATCTCATGCAGACCCTCATGCTCAGGGCACCCTTTTACTTATCCCAACTGGTTATTCCCCACATAAAAAAAAGCGGTAATGCCCTTGGTGCCATCGGAAACATGGCCTCGGTCCACGCCCACATCACAACAAAAAACAAACCTGTTTACAATATCACCAAATTTGGTCTCAGGGCTTTAAGCCAGTCCATCTCAGCCGAGGGAGAAGGCAAAATTCGTTCATTTACCATCAGCTGTGGATTTGTAAAGACGCCCCTGGCCCTGAATCAGGTGGCTGCCCAGGCAGAACAACGGGGCATCACACCGGAACAGGTGGTGACTGATGTCATGATGGGAAAATCCAGGGTCAAGGAGATGATGACTCCCATTGAAGTGGGCAATTTGTTTCTTTTTGGCTTTTCCCGATTTTCAAAATACCTGGTTGGTGGGGATCTTCTCTTTGACGGAGGCATGGTTTTAACCTATTAAAAAAAACTTGATATAAACCCCTGAATGTTTAATATTACCTGGTTTAATACTTATAATTAAAACGGTCCTGAACATCCGGACAGGTAAGAATTTAAAATTATGACAATACCCATTAAACCCATAAAGCCAAAACGCATTTCAGACCAGGTCTTTGACCAGATCCGGGAGCTTATTTTCAGGGGAACCCTAAAACCCGGGGAAAAACTGATGACCGAACGGGAGCTGGCCCTGGCAATGAATGTCAGCCGAACCACCATCCGGGATGCCATACAACGGCTGGTAGCCATGGGAATGATTGTCCAGAAACAGGGCCAGGGAACCTTTGTCAAAAACATTGATGCCTCCATGGAAAACCCTCTGGCCAAGGCCATGGCGGCCCAGAATGCCTCTTTGGAAGATCTTCTGGAAGTCCGGATGGGCCTGGAGTGCAATGCCGCAGCCCTAGCAGCAAAACGGGCAGACGAAACCGATATCACAGCCATGGCCCAGAGTATTGACGAGATGCAGACAGAAATCGAATCCGGGCGCCTGGGCACCGAGGCAGATACCGCCTTTCACATGGCCATAGCCTATGCCGCCAAAAACCCTTTGCACATTCTTATCATGCGTAATTTTTATGATTATCTTTTCCTGGGCATCGGGAAAAACCTGGCCTGCCTCTATGAAGAGCCAAAAAATATCCAGGAAATCCTTCGCCAGCACAGGACCATACTGGCCGCAATCAAAGCAAGGGACCCATATACAGCCTATACAGTAATGAAGGAGCACATCAATTTTGTGCTGACTTTTTTCAAAGACCGAGAGAAATGAATCCAACCAGGCAAATAATACCCGTCAGACATGGGGGTGTAGAATAGTCTTGAAAATCATAAATTATACTTTTCAAGACGGTATAGGAGGACATGCCGGGGGATCTTCAAAAGCCTTGCTGCCTCGGACCTGTTCTGTCCCGCTTTCTCCAGGGCTTTAATCACATAGGCTTTTTCAATCTCTTCCAAAGAGATCCCTTCTTCGGGGATCACAGGGTCCAGAAGGGAGGTTTTGGTTTCCATGCCAGGTAAATTCAGGTCCCTGGCCTGGATAAGCGGGGCTTTTCTTAAAATAATACACCGTTCAACAATATTCTGCATTTCCCGGATATTTCCCGGCC
>DAOWDR010000730.1 GCA_030638935.1 Desulfobacteraceae bacterium
GGGTGTATGGGAGAGCAAGAGGTTCAGGACCATGGAAAAATCTATTTTGATCTGGCTGTCCACATCCAGGGGCGGGGCATCAACCAGCCTGGCAATGTATTTTAAATTCATGAATCTGCCCGGCAGCATCAGGCCGAACCCGACATTGTCCATGCCCCTTCTTCCGGCCCGGCCGGCCATCTGCTGGAATTCACTGGGGGTCAGGGACATGAAGTCCATCCCGTTGAACCGGTCTGAGTTTAACACCACCACGGATCGGGCCGGGAAATTAACCCCGGCCGCCACAGTGGAAGTGGCAAACATGGCATTTAAAAGGCCTTTTGACATCAGGGTTTCCACCACCACCTTCCAGGCTGGTAAATGTCCGCTGTGATGGCCTGCCGTGCCGGTCTGCTCAAGGTATTTGCGTTGGGGATGGTTTTGTAAATGGGGATTATTTTGGGTCAGCTCATCTAATTTTTCAATCAGGGCCTGCTTTTTTTCCGGACTTTTGTTGAGCAGTTGCCCATTGCACAGCCTCACCGCCTGGTCGCATTCTGCCCTGGATTTAAGGAAGAAAATAGCAGGCAGCAGATCATAATGGTCCATGACTTTTAAAATTTCACCAAAATTAGGTAGTTTGCCGCCAACTGCCATCATGGGCCGCTGCCTGTCATTGACAAACTTTGCCACCTTGTGGTGAAGTTCAGGCCTGGCCTTGGGGGTGTCGGGTTTTTTCAATAAAGGGAAAAGGGTGCCCGAAGGGTGGAAGAAAATAGGGTGCAGGGGGACTGGCCGGTCGTGGTTTTCTACTACCTTACAGGTTTTGCCGCGGATGGAAGCCAGCCACCCGGCAATCTGGTCCGGGTTGCCAATGGTTGCGGACAAGAGAAGCAGGGGTATTCTGACCGGCAGGTAGATCATGATCTCTTCCCAGACCACCCCCCGTTCCTCATCTCCCAGAAAATGGGCTTCATCCAGGATAATTAAGTCACAGTCTAAATTTTTTCCGGTGTACATGGAGTCATAGAGCTGGTTTCTTAAAATTTCAGTTGTGCCGATGACAATGGCGGCATCTGCATTTTCTTTTATGTCTCCTGTTAGAATTCCCACATTTTCCTTGCCGAACAGTTTTGAAAACTGGGCATGGATGGAGTTGGTCAAAGCCTTTAAAGGGGTGGCATACCAGGTTTTTCCACGGGTTTCCATGACCTTTTGGGCCACCTTTTCAGCAATCCAGGTTTTGCCGGCTCCTGTGGGGGCTGTGACAAGACAGTCGCAGGTTTTGATGGCTTCAATGGCTTCAAGCTGGAAGGGGTCAGGTTGAAAGGTTTTTTGATCGGGCACACCGATCTCTTCAAAGATGCGTTTGAGGTCCTTGTCGGCACCCGGTATCATTGGCAATAATTTATTTTGTTTTTTTTGGGGGGTCCTGGACCGATAAAATCGTTTTTTCATGGCCTAAGATAAATCATATTGGGTAAATTAGCAATATCAGTTGCTGGTCTTTAACCGAAAAATGGAACCCCTATTCAGGCAGACAAACATAGATAGTATTCAATGACTTTTTTTGGGGAATCCAGTCCAAACAAATCTTTATCCAATCCGGCCAGGTCCAGAAAATAAAATTTGTCAATGTCATCCCGGGCTTTAATGGTTTCAAAACTTTTGACATCACAGATAAATGCCATGTCCGTCACTTGGTAGACCACGGATTTATAGGGATAGGTGTTGGGGAATGAACAAAGATATTCAAGATGGGTGATATCAAGATCCAGCTCCTCCTTGATTTCCCGTATCAGGCTCTGTTCAATGCTTTCCCCTGGTTCGGCAAAACCACCTGGAAGATCCAGACTGCCCCTGGCAGGGTTTTTTTTTCTTCGGGTGACCAGAAGTTGATTTTTTTCATTCACAATAACTGCAATACCCGCAGCAGCGCAGTTAAGATAGAAAACAAATTTACAGGCGCTGCAGAAAAATGATTTTTTTGTGCTGGAAACCAGGGTTGCCTGGCCGCAACAAGGGCAGTGGATAAACAAATGCTGATTGGGGTTGTTCAATTTACCCATCCAATGTGGTATGGTGAGAGAATAAAAAAATGTTGCAATTTAATGGTCATAAAAGGAGATATACTGCAAATGTCAGAGATCAGCAAGGAATATGGATGGGACGCATCAATGGGGATTCCCCTCTACAATAAGATCCGCCAGGATATGAAGGGAGCCATGATAAAAAAGGATACCCTTGTTCGGGATACCATGCGGCTCATCATGGGGTCCTTTCCAAGCCTTACCGTCTCCATTATCCTGGAGAGCGGAAAAAAGACCACCCGGGTAAAGAAACCCGAAGAGATCACCGATGACGACATTCTTAACATTATTCGTAAATTTGTTAAATCGGAAAAGACCGTGCTTGAGCTTAAGAAGGAAATTACCTCAGATTATCTGGAACTATTGAATTTTTACCTTCCAAGGATGGCAACTTCCCCGGAGATTGAGCTATGGGTCCGTGACAATGTGGATCTTACACGGTTTAACAGCCCCATCCAGGCCATGGGAACGGTGATGAAACACTTTGGAAAGCTTGCCGACGGCAACCAGGTAAAAGAGGTTCTCAAGAACATGGGGGCTTCCTAACCCCATGGGTGAACAACAGGCCAATAACCCCCTCCACGGAGTTACTCTTGCCCATATTATAGACAGCCTGGTTGAGCATTATGGCTGGGACGAGCTGGGCAACCGCATCAAAATCACGTGTTTCACCAGTGATCCTTCCGTGAAATCCAGCCTCAGATTTTTACGGAAAACTTCCTGGGCAAGGAGAAAAGTTGAGGATTTATACATCACCATGAAAAACAGTGTGTGGAAAGGTTCAATTTGATGAAATATTATCATCCGGGATTGGCGCTGACAGGTTAAGTCCAATTATCAGGATTCAAGACAGGTAATCCTGTGCTTCAGGTAAGTTATTTGCTTACATCACTTTCCTTAAGCAATTCTCGGTGAGTGAATATATAGATACCTGAAAAGGCCTTCTGCAAAAATTTAAATATGTTTTTCGTAAAGAAAATAACAGCATAGGGTTTTTA
>DAOWDR010000144.1 GCA_030638935.1 Desulfobacteraceae bacterium
AGGTCTGTGTCAATGGAGCCTGTGTGATGCCGGCTGGCAATGGTTAGTTCCCGGGCTTTGACAAACAGAGTCCTGTTTTTGTACAGGCAGGGCATCCCGTCATCCTTGGCAATAAAGAGCCCGTTTTCCTTGCCCACTCCTTGCCCGCAGTTCAGGGGGTAGGTTCGGGGCGGCGGGGCGGGAATGCTGAACCCACTGACATCTTTGCCCGGGGTTCCCTCCTTTGGCGGGATGACCCGTGCCAGTGCATCCCCTTTTTTTACAAGGGGAAGTAAATTAAGGTTATCCTTGTCAGAGGGCATAAAATTTGTGTCAAAAAAGAATTCAACAGACTCGTCTTCCCCTTTTTGGGGAGCAAGGCCCTGGGCAATTTGGATTTCCATATCAATTGCACCTTGATTCAAAAAGTTTTCCATGGTTTTTTGTGGACAAATGCCTGATGTTATACCAACGGAGTTGAGCCAGGTCATAAGATTCTGGACTCGGATTTCCTCAAATGCCTCCTTTGTTTTTTGGATAAATGCCGCTAGCTTATTTTTGGAAAATCGGTATCCAAACAGTTTTGACAGCCGTTTGTTGGTATTTGTTTCACTATTATATTGGGATAACGCTTTTTCCAGGTAAAGTCTGGTTTTTTCCAGTTCTTTCTGGATTTTTAAAATATAGTTAAGGTCAGTGCTTGACAGATTGAACAATTGTTTGAAAATATCTCCGAGATATTGCCTGGGCTGACCAGCTTTTGTCTCTGCCTCCTGAACTTTAAGTGCCTGGTTTAACTGGTCAATGCTGACCAGTTTTTTTTTGACCGCAATGGCGCCGAATCTCATGTTCAGGGAAATTTTTTCAATTTCAGATGTGGCAATATCATTCATGGCCTCTGATAGAAGCTCATCTTTTACCCGGTCCTGGGTGAGCAGGATGGCTGCTTTATCAGCTTTGGAAATTTCCTTGTTTTCCAACAGGATATCACCGATCAGCCTGCTTTGGTTTGTTTCTTTGAAAACAGCACTTTGTATGTCCAGGGCTTTTTTAACGCATTCCGGCTGGATAAATTGGTTGGCAACCCCGAGTTCTCCAAATTTTTTATCCAGCATTTTGGTTTCCAAATGTTCTTTCACAGCAAAGAGAAACTCAATATTTTCTTTGGAGAGAATCTTTGTTTCTGTGAAAAGGTCAACGGCTGAATAGTCAGGGGTCTGCTGCCTCTTTTCTGCCAGCATGTTTAACAGTTCTTTTTCCCGGGCAAGGGGGATCAAACGGCATTTAATGGCCAGGCTGATGAGGCTTTTATTTTTTTTGCCGAAAATGTTTTGCCTGTCTTTTACTAGAGGATCATCTGGATGTTTTGTGTCTACGGATTTAGGATTGAGCTGATTCTGATCATTCATATCAATTAGAAAAAATATAGGATTTTTCTGTCCATGTCAAGAATATCTGGATCTTGGATGATTTTAAAAGAACCAAGGAAAGCCGGATGACTGCCATCCTTGATTTTTAGTTGTCTGGATAGAAAATTTCCTGTATGGATTCCCTATGAAAGGAAATGGAATGGAGATAAATTTTTGTAGTTATTGTGGCGCACCCATGGAAGAAAAGATTCCCGTCGATGATGACCATATGCGATCTGTATGCACCCAGTGCCCCCATGTGCATTATGAAAATCCCAAAGTGGTTGTGGGCTGTATTCCGGTTTTTGAAGACAAGATACTGATGTGCAAGCGAAATATTGAACCCAGAAAGGGAAAGTGGACCCTGCCGGCAGGCTACCTTGAAAATAAGGAATCGGTCCAGGACGGAGCCGCCAGGGAGACCCTGGAGGAGACAAGGGCCCATGTGAGGATACTTGAACTCTATCGGCTTTTTAATATAGTCTTTGTGGACCAGATTTATATGATGTTTCGGGCCAGGATGGAGGATGAAATTTTTGGCCCCACCAGCGAAAGTTCCGAGGTGCGCCTGTTCAAAGAAGCCGATATCCCCTGGGATGAAATTGCCTTTGAGGTGATCCGACAGACCCTGGTTGATTTTTTTAAGGATAGGAAAAAGGGTGCCTATGCCTTTAAAGTAAGAGATATAAAACCGGACCAGACACGGATACAGTAAAGAGAGGCTTTATGGAAAAGGTCAATTTAGAGCTTAAAATTTTGCTGGTGGATGATAGCCTGTCCATGCGGCGGATAATTCGAAAATTTCTGACAAACCAAGGGTTTACCAATGTGCTGGAGACTGGGAACGGTGCTGAAGCCCTTGAGATCATTGATTCAACCCGGGTGGAATTGATAGTGTCTGACCTGCATATGCCCATAATGGATGGCATGACCTTTTTAGAACAGATAAAAGCAAATACCAGAACCCGTGATATCCGGTTTATCATGCTCACGGTTGAGGCAACTCAAACAACCATGAACAAGGCACTTTCCATGAATATCGACAGTTATATAGTCAAACCGGTGAGTGAAAATATTTTTATTGAAGAATTGATGCGGGTGATTCATAGCACCGGGGAATAGATCCTTGTCCTGTTTGTTGTCATTTGATCAGGCAGGAGGCAAATTTTTTAAAAATATCTTTGGAAAATTTTCCTTCAAGTACCTCTTCTTTGATGACTTGCAGAGAATTAAAAGGTTTTTTTGCCTTTCTGAATAATTTATTCCTATAGGTTAATGGTTCGTAACTGTCGATGAGGCCGATGAGCTGGCTGTCCTGTGATATTTTTTTGCTGCCGTTGGGATATCCGCTTCCGTCTATCCGTTCATGGTGTTCAAGGGCCACCGTGGCAACGGAGATATCAAAATCAGTATTGAGGATGATCATGTCATGGCCTAGTTCCGGATGAGTGGTAAAGGTTTTGAATTCACTTTCTGTCAGCCGCTTGTCAGTTTCCATCAGGTTTTTATCCAGTGTTGAAGTGCCCAGATCGTGGAGCAGGGCGCAAAGGGCTAAACCTGCAGTGTCTGCATCTGGAAAACCATGGAAAAAACAATACTGAAGGGTCAGGGCCGTGACATTGACGGTATGCTCCTCCATAACGGAGGAATTGCCGGCAATTTTTGACAGGTATTCCATGGCCTTATGATCCTGGCCATATTCGCTCAACAGGATTTCAATGGTCTCGGGTAATGATTCCATTACCTTTTCCTGGTTCGGGGCCAATGCTTCGCAAACAATATTGCAAAGGGCTTGTTTTACCTGTTCAAGCCCTCCTGCGGCAATCTCCTTTACCAGGTTCAAGTTTAAAGCAGCTGTCAGTTCCGTTAAAGCCCGGTCTTTATCTTTTTTAAGGATAAAAAGTTGGGGATGCTTGGTTTGGCTGGCCCTGTCATGGTCCATATCATCATTGCTTTTTTTATACAGGACAAATTCACCCTCCTTTGATTGATAATAAAAGGGAACGGTTTTAAATAAATGGATCTGGGATGTTTTGACGCATATATGTTCAGTCATTGGTTTTATCCATCAGTTTTTTTGGTGCCCTTATTTCTGGGGCAGTTTATATGGCAAGTGGATATTAAAGAATCCCAGGCAATATGTCAAACCTGTCAAAGGGTGGCATGATACAGGCGCCGGAGAACATTTTTTTTGCCAGTTCAAGCATTTGCCCGGACTGCTTGATGCCTGCGGCAACCGGGTTATCTGCGGTTGCCATTTCCCTTTGAAGATCTTTTGGTATGGCAATACCTGTCACTTTGTTATGGAGGAAGCTTGCATGCTTATGGGAAAGCAGGGGTAAAATTCCCATGATGACAGGGATTTTGATATGGTTTAGACCATCATGGAGTTTTTGGGCTGTTTCCCTGTCGTAGACCGGTTGGGTGACGATAAACTTTGCGCCGGAAGAAGTTTTTCTCTCAATTCGCCTGATTTCATTTTCAAGCCCGTCCACCTCGGGCCGGTAATCCAGGACCGCACCGGTGCAAAGATCTGCGTCTGTTGCCATCTGGATTAGTTCAAACACATTTAAATCATTGACCGTTGTGGTTGTGTCTTTTTTGCTTTGGGCTGAGGGATCACCGGTGACGGCAATGATGGTATCAATCCCCAGGGCCCTGGCTCCCCATAATTCAGCCGCAAGTCCCAGCCGGTTGTGATCCCGGACCGTGAAATGGAGGATAGCAGGCTTGCCTGTCCGTTCCTGGAGCAGATGGGAAAATACCATGGCTGACATCCTGGGCTTTGCAACCGGGTTGGAGGCCACGCTGAATCCGTCAAAGGAGAGATCGGTAAGGGTGGTAAGTTTGTCCAGAAGTTCCTTGCCGTCATATCCGGCCGGAGGCACCACTTCCAATGTGATCTTAAACTTTTTCTTGCTGGAAAGTAAAAATGACATGGATTTTTTTCCTTTAAATTTAGATAGTCTGGATTTAATATGCCCAAGATTTGGTGCCGGGTCAAATCTTAATTCTGTCCAGGAGCGAAATTGCGATTTTTTTATTTACCCCTTGATGTAAAAATTGTGCAATGATATCGTTGCATTTGTTACACAAACGTTTCTTGATGCAAGATTGCTCTCTGGGTATAAAATAATTGGTGTTCTTCGGAAGTTTCTATGTTTACTATTGTCTGTTTATTAGACAATTGTACGGCAGCTTACAGGAGGTAATTGTGGGTTTAAGCTATAAGATGCGTCTTGTCCTCGTATGCATCAGCATTTTTGCCATGGCCGGTGTCGGGTTTTTGTTAAAGAATTTATTACTCCCGGATTCTTTTGGTGTTTATGGTCATTTCCGGGCAGATGCCATTGACGAGGCTGCTGAGGTGCCCATCCGCCACGGCACCAATGATTCCTGTTTTAAATGCCATGGTTTTGAAGCCAAGATTCATAGAGCCGGCCTTCATAGGACCATTTCCTGTGAATTCTGCCACGGAAGCTATGCCGACCATGTTGTGGAGGGTAAAAAAACAGGGACCCTGCCGGTGAAAACCGGAGAACAGATCACCACTCTTTGTCTGCGGTGCCACAACACTGAAATAAAGGCAAGGTCGGAACAGGTCATTAAGACCGTTGCCCTGCCGGATCATCTCAGGGACCAGCAGGTCAAGCTCACCCATAATTGTAATCAATGCCACCATGTTCATGCCCCGCTGAAGTATATCAACCGGGCGAAACAGATCACAGGGCTTATGGAGAAAGGATAATGAAGATAAAAGATCCCTCCCCGGACATGAAGAAAAGGTCTTTTTTGAAAAATGTATTAAACGGCACCATTGCAGGCTCCCTTTACCTGGTATATCCCATGGACGCCGGAAGTTTTGAGCCTCCGGAACAGATTGCCGGCATACGTGAGGCCTATGATATCCAGGCCCAGGAGTTTGCCTTTATAGTTGATATTACCCGGTGTATAGGGTGCGGGTCCTGTTGTGTGGCAGATAAACGTGAGTATAATGTGCCCGACGGTAACTACCGGACCTGGGTGGAACGGTATGTCAAAGGCTTTTCCGATCAGATTTATGTGGACTGTCCCAACGGCGGGCTGGACGGATACCAGACCCCCCGATCCGATATAACAGAAGAGGTTCGGGATACTTTTTTTGTGCCCAAGCTCTGCAATATGTGTAAGGAGGCCCCCTGTGTTCAGGTTTGTCCCGTGGGTGCCACCTTTACCTCCCCGGACGGGTTTGTTCTGGTGGATGAGAAACGGTGTGTGGGCTGTGCCTATTGTATCCAGGCCTGCCCCTATTCCGTCCGGTTTATAAATCCCAAAACCCACGTGGTTGAAAAATGTACCTGGTGCTATCACAGGATCAGAAAAGGGTTGTTGCCGGCCTGTGTGGATGTCTGTCCCACCGGCGCCAGAAAGTTCGGCAGTCTTAAGGATAAAGAGTCTGAAGTTTATAAAATTCTTAAGGGGCCTGGTGTTTTGACGGTTCTGAAAAAAGAGATGGGCACCTGGCCCGCATTGTATTACAAAGGTGCAAGAAGGGAGGTGGTCTGATGAATACGGCACTTGCTTCAAATGCTTTTGCCTCCGACTCAATCGGTTCGGCAACCATGCTGTTGTCCAATTATGTATTTCCCAATGACCTCCATGTTCATTGGAGCATGATGATCGTGCTTTACCCGTACATTACAGGGCTTGTGGACGGTGCCTTTATCATTGCGGCCCTGTATTATCTTTTTGATGTTAAAAGCCTTCGACCCGTGGCACGGTTTTCTCTTTTGTTTGCCCTGGCATTTTTATGCTGTGCTACCCTGCCCCTGCTGCTTCACCTGGGAAGGCCCGAGCGCAATTTTAATATGCTGCTCACTCCTAATCCCAGTTCGGCCATGGCAGGATTCGGCTATATCTATGCCGTGTCCATGGGGGTTGTCGTCTTTATTATTCTTTTTGTCTACCGGCCTGTGCTGGTGGAACTTAGGGCAACTTCCAAGGGGTTGCTCCAGGTTTTATACCGGGCCATTACCTTTGACAGTATTGACCTGTCCGATGATGCCCTGAAACTGGATGCTAAAATTATTCGCTTTTTGGTGGCCATAGGTATTCCCATTGCTGCGGTCCTCCACGGGTATGTGGGATTCATATTCGGCGGGGTAAAGGCAAATCCCACCTGGTCCACCCCGCTCATGCCGGTGATTTTTCTTTTCTCGGCCTGTGTTTCCGGTATATCGGCCATCATCCTGGCCTATATTGTTATCCGGAAAGTTAAATCCCTGCCCATTGACCATGGTTGCATCATCACCTTGATCAAAACCCTCACCGGATTTTTTATTCTGGCCTTTTCCTTTGAAATGCTGGAGGTGTTTTCCCATTCTTATTTAAAATCGGGTTACCATCACATGGTGGAGGGGCTTTTAAACGGGCCTCTGGCAAATTCTTTCTGGTTCTGGCAGGTCAAGATCGGCTCGGTTCTTCCTCTATTGCTCCTGAGTGTTATGGTGATTTTTAAGATGAGATCCTACCTTTATAATTTTCTGGCCGCAGGGGTCTCTGCAATTTTGTTGCTCCAGGTGCTGATCATGCGCTGGAATGTGGTGATTGGCGGACAGCTCATGAGCAAGAGTGCCAGGGGGTATACCGAGTTCCATCCCCTCTGGTTTGATAAAGAGGGTATCATTGCCGTGATCATTGTCATGGCCATTCCCTTTGCCATTCTTTTTGTTTTGGGGAAAATATTCCCCTTTTGGGCTGAAGAGGATGGGGCATGATTTTTTTAAAATATAGTTCTGTACAATAAAAAAAGTAAAAAACGGGAAAGGAGGTGGTGGTTTTTTGTTCTAAAGGAGTTGCAGAATAACGGTGAGGCCCGTGGGGCTGCATTCTAAACTTAATATTTTGGAGGAATTTGATCATGACTTTTTTAAGGTCATTATTGGTGTTTACAATTTTGTGCATTTTTACGGCAGGGACGGCACTGGCATTGACTGAAGAGTCCTTTGACGTCAAAAATCCAAAAGTTCAGGAAATGAACAAAAAATGCATTACCTGTCATTTAAAGGAAAACAAATCCCTGGTTTTGCAATGGGAAAACTCTGCCCATGCAGCGGCTAAAGAAGGCCAGGTGGGATGTTACAACTGCCATGCGGCTGAAAAAGGCGATGAAATGGGTTACCAGCATGAAGGCGCCTTTATAAAGGCAATTCTTTCGCCCAATGACTGTGCCAAATGCCATGAACCCGAGGCAAAGGAAATGGCGATTTCCCACCATGCCACGGCCGGGGAAATCATGGCATCCCTGGACAATATGCTGGCCGAAGTGGTCGGTGGCATGCCCAGCAACAAAGCAAATATGGCCAGTGGCTGCTGGCAGTGCCACGGGTCTGTGGTATCCCTGAAACGGGATAAGGACGGCAAATCCCTGCGGTCTAAAACCGATGCGCCCCAAATGGATTACAATACCTGGCCCAATTCCGGGATAGGCCGTATCAATCCCGACGGCAGCAAGGGTGTTTGTAATGCCTGCCATTCCAAACATGATTTTAGCGCATCCCGGGCAAGACAGCCTGAAAATTGCGGTAAATGCCATCTGGGTCCGGATCATCCACAAAAAGAGATATATGAAGAATCCAAACACGGGATTGCATTCTACACAGCGGAAAAAGGCAATACTCCCAACGGCATGAATATCTACAAGGACGGTTCCTGGGTTCTGGGGGATGATTACCATACCGCCCCCACCTGTTCCACCTGCCACATGGGATCTTTTGTCAAACTTAACGGTGCAGTTGCCAAAAACAGCCACAACGTGGGGGACAGGCTTTCCTGGAACCTGAGGGCTCCGGTATCTTCCAAATTGAACCGGGTCACTTTTACCGATGGAACGGTTACTGATGTTACAGGTGAGATACCGCCCAGGGCCGGTCAGAAAGCAAAGAAAAAATCCTATGTTCGCAAGGGCGATAAACTCAAAAAAGTGATTGAGGAAAAGACCATTGCAAGTGTTGTTTCCTGGAAACAGAGACGGTCCTCCATGCAGGGAGTATGTAAGTCCTGCCATGGAATCAACCATGTCAGGGATTTTTACACCCAGCTGGACGACCTGGTAAATCTCTACAATGACAAGTTTGGCAAGCCAGGTCTTGAAATTGTCAAAATGCTGAAAAAAGACAAAATCTGGGAAAATTCCGGGTTCCAGCATAAGATCGGTTACACCTGGTTTGAAATCTGGCACCACGAGGGCAGAAGGGCCAGGATGGCTGCGGCCATGTTTGCACCGGATTATACCCATTGGCACGGTCTGTATGAGATTTCCAGAAATTTTTACCATGAATTTTTGCCCGAGGTCCAGGAACTGGCCGATCATGCAGGTCAGGGCGAAAAGTATCGTAAATACATCACC
>DAOWDR010000513.1 GCA_030638935.1 Desulfobacteraceae bacterium
AAAAAAGAGTTTAGATATAACAGTTTTTTTTCGAAAACGCAAAAAAATTTGCTAATTATCATTGACTTTTTTTGCATATTCGAAAAAATATCTTGCCGTTAAATTGTAACCGATTGGTATTACAGCCTTTTAAGGGTCAAATATAATTTGGCATGACTATTGCTCTATAGTTGAGAAAGTATTTACCCATGGTAAAAAGACAACAAATAGGAGATACTATATGCTACATGCAGGATATTCAAGCCACATGGCGCCGATCTTGAAAACAATAAGCGATGATCAAATCCACGAGATTAAACAGGCAGCATTCCTTATTCTTGAACGGACCGGTTGTATTGTTAATCATAAGGGCGCATTAAAGCTTTTAAAGGAAGCCGGAGCCCATGTAAAAGGAGAGCAGGTCTACGTTCAAAGACATTTAATTGAAGAGGCGTTGCGAACAGTTCCCAAAGGGTTTACCCTCTATGACCGGGAAGGAACGCCGGCCCTGGATTTGAGCTGTAGGAAAAGTTATTTTGGATCATCCACGGCAAGCCCGAATCATCGACATGCTTTAAAAAAAGATATCCGGCTCACAACATTGGAGGATATTGCCTGGGGGGCAAGGACTGCAGATGCATTGCCAAATCTGGATTTTGTCATGCCCTTTGGCAGTGCCCAGGATGTCCCCGGAGATGCCGGCGAACTTTATGAGTTTGAAACAGTGGTACAGAATACCACAAAGCCTGTTTTTTTCTGCGGTTATTCAAGCAAGGGAGTTGAACTTGTATTGGATATGGCAGCAGAGGTGGCAGGAGGAAAAGATGAACTTACCCGTAAGCCCTTCCTGGTCCCCTATCCGGAACCCATCACCCCACTGAAGTTCCCCCATGAGGTTGTTGAACGCATCTTTGTATGCGCATCCCGCCACATGCCTCAAATTACCTGCGGGGCACAGTTGACCGGATTTACATCACCTGTTACCCTGGCAGGCTCCCTGGCACTTGCCACGGCTGAAAGTTTTTTCGGGATACTTCTGGCCCAGCTCTGCAGGCCCGGAGCCCCCTGTTTTTTAACTTCAGGATTGGGAGCCGTGAATATGCGAACCGGAATCGCCATGATCTCCAGTCCGGAAATGACTCTGTCCCTGACAGCCCAGGCCCAGCTGGCCAGAACCATTGGTCTTCCCACCTGGGGTCTTGCCGGGGAAACCGATTCCAAACTTCTTGACGACCAGGCAGGAGCTGAAGCCTCTCTGGATGCAGTTTTACAGGCTTTGGCGGGTGTGAGCATCATTCATGATGTAGGTTATATGGATATGGGGATGGCCTGCTCCTGCGCCATGATGGTGCTGGGAGATGAAATCATAAACTGGGTTAAAAGGTTTATCCAGGGAATTGAAGTCAATGCGGAAACACTGGCTGCCGAGATAACCCATAATGTAGGGCCCGGTGGAAATTATCTGACCCAGCAGCATACCTTGAACCATATGCGGCGAGAATCATGGCAGCCAGAGCTTTTCTGCAAAGATTCCTTTGAAACCTGGCAGAAACAGGGGGCCAAGTCCCTTGAACAACGGGCAGATGAAAGAGTGGCTCAGATTCTTGAAACACATAAATCAAAACCGCTTCCCGAATCCATTGTTTCCTCATTACAGGAAATGAGAAAACAGGGCGAAAAACAATTAGTTAAATAAAGGAAAACCATGAATTTTTTTTCAATGATAATGAATGATAAAACAAGATATTTACGACTCTGCATACTTGCTTGGGGCAGTGGATTTATTTACCTGCTTCCATATATCCGGTATACCTTTTATGATCCGCTCCAAAAGGCACTTGGCCTTGATCACACAGCTTTCGGAGTTTCTATGAGTGCATACGGCCTTTGCGCCCTTGTCACCTACTGGCCCGGCGGGTGGCTGGCAGACCGTATTTCTGCAAGAAAGCTTTTGTCATTCTCCTATCTTTCAACAGGACTGCTCGGGTTTTATTTTGCAACCTATCCCTCCTATGTTATGACGATTATTATCCATGGGGCCTGGGGGATCTGCACTACCCTGACATTCTGGGCCGCCTTTATCCGTGCAACCAAAGACATGGCAGGCGCTGCCGAGCAGGGTAAATTTTTCGGTCTCCTTGAAGGAATAAGAGGGCTGGTATCCACTATTGCAAGCTTTGTGGTTGTTGCTATTTTTGCAAAATTTGCAGCGGAACAGGACGGTTTGACATGGAGCCTGTATTTTATCAGTGCCGGTACGGTTTCAGCCTCTTTCCTGACCTGGTTCTTTTTTGAAGATTCCAAGGAACTCGAACCAAGCCCTTCCCTTGTTCAGGATATCATTCTTACCATAAAATCCCCCCTGGTATGGGCAGTGGCCGTTATTGTATTCTGCTGTTATTCTGTTATGGCCCTGGGAAGTTATATGACCCCCTACCTTACGGAAGTTATGGGGATTTCAGTTGCTTCAGCCGCTTTCTGGGCCACTTTCTGGACCTATGGCTGTCAGTTTTTAGCAGGCCCTGTGGGGGGGATTATCGGTGACAGAGTCGGTTCCCGCCCCAATGTGCTGTTTGTCGCTTATATTCTGCTGCTGGCAACGGCTGTTTTCATCTATTTATCACCTGTGGATACCTCATGGGCACAGATACTCATCTTTATGTTTATTGCCCTGTTTGCAGCCATGTACGCCATCCGGGGTGTTTATTTTACCCTGATTGAGGATTTAAAAATTCCCTCCACCACAAGCGGGGCAGCCATTGGTTTTGCCTCTGTTATTGGTTTTGCCCCGGATGCCTTTATGTACACATGGGCTGGGAATATTCTGGATACCCATAAGGGGGCAGAAGGGTATAGAATTCTGTTCGGTGCGTCAACAGCACTAAGCGCCATGGGAGTATTGGTATCAGGTATAGTTGCTTATTATGTATATAAAAAAAGGGTGACAGCTAATGTCAGATAATTCATATTTGGTTAACAAACCTTTTACGACCCCTGATTTAGACCAGATTCATGGAGCATCCATGAAAATTCTGGAACAGCAGGGCATCCTGATCAATAGTGAAAAAGTTCTGTCTATATTTAAAGAGCACGGCTTTAAAACCCATGGGCCAAAGGTTTTTTTTACTGAACAACAGGTGTTGTCAGCTGTGGAAAGTGCACCGGAACAATTTGAAATAAGGGCTAGAAATTCTGAAAATAATCTTAAAGTTGGCAACGGCACTCCTGTACTCTGCGGAACCGGCGGGGAAGTCTATATTGCTCAAAAAGATAAAACCCAGCGTCCTGGGACCATGGAGGACTATCAAAAAATTGCAAAACTTGTCCAGTCTTCCCCCCTCAAACAGATGACAGCCCATGAATCTGTCCATCCAAGTGAACTGAAGGCTGCGACAAGTCACCTGGATATGATGTGGTCCGACCTGACCCTCTGCGATGTGGCAGCCACCTCTAATACCCAGGACATCAATTGTTTGAAAGACAGCCTGGAGATGATCGGCATTGTTTTTGGCGGCAGGGAAAAAATGATCAATAAACCTTCAACCCTGGGGATTATCAGCCCCTTGTCACCATTGCAATATGCCCCGGATCAGGCTGAAGCCCTTGTGATACTGGCGGAACATGGTCAGCCTGCTGCCATCACAAACATGCTGCTTTTAGGTTCCTCCGCACCTGTATCCATTCCCGGGGCACTTGCACTTGGGAATGCCGAACTGCTTGCCGGGGTGGTATTGAGCCAGATAGTGAATCCCGGAACTCCGGTTATTTACGGCAGCACATCCTGCCCCCTTTATATGAAAACCGGGGCATCCTGCCTGGGGCTCCTGAAACCCTAATATTCTCAAAGGGAGTGGCCCAGTTATCCAAATATTACAAGCTTCCCTGCCGTACCGGCGGCTCTTTGAGTGACTCTCATGTTATGGACGGCCAGGCCATGGCTGAAAGCTCTCTGAGCCTGAGCAACACCCTAGAGATCGGGGCTGATTATATTTTGCACTCTTTTGGAATGCTCAGCTCCTATCTTGCCACCAGCCTTGAAAAATGGGTGATGGATGAAGAAATATGCCGATATATCATGGCCTCCAGGCAAAAAATCCAGGTGAATCCCAAAACCCTGGAACTGGATACTATTTTGTCCATGGGTTCCAAGGGAGACTATCTTACCCATCCCACCACCTTTCAAAATTTTCGTTCTTTATTTCAGCATGGCCTTGGCAACCGGGATTCCCATGCCATATGGACGAAAAAAGGCAGCCGGGATATCATTGAGCAGGCTGGTGAGCTTCTGGAAAAAAGACTGGATGCATACCAGAAACCTGTTATGGACCAAGGTATGGAACAGGAATTATCAGAATGGATTGAACGACGCAAACAGCAGATTTAAAAAAACTAATAGAAATCCAATTTTTCATGACAGGGCCATTGCCCACGGGCATGATTATATTTAAAGGAGAAAAAATGACAGATTTTAATGCAATTCAGGAAGCTTTAGTGGGATGCGACCAAGACAAGGTTACTCAGTTGGTGAATCAGTTGATAGCCGAAAAAACACCTGCTTCCGATATTTTGAACAAGGGACTTATTGCCGGTATGGATATTGTGGGTGAAAAAATGGAAAACGGGGATATGTTTATCCCTGAGGTGCTAATGGCAGCCAGGGCAATGGGTAATTGTGTTGAAATTCTCAAACCGCTTTTAGGGGAAGATGAAACTGCCGGCAGTGCAAATGTCATTATTGGTACGGTTAAAGGAGATCTTCATGATATAGGAAAAAATCTTGTTGCCATGATGATGGAAAGTGCGGGCATGACCGTCCATAACCTGGGGGTTGATATTGAGCCATCTGTTTTTGTTGAGCAGATAAAAGAAAAAAATGCACAGATTATTTGCCTTTCAGCACTTCTCACCACTACCATGCCGATGATGAAACAAACGGTTGATGCCATTGTGGAAAGCGGTTTAAGGGAACAGGTAAAAATACTGATTGGCGGAGCACCTGTCACCCAGGCATTTGCAGATGAGATTGGTGCGGATGGGTTTGCTCCGGATGCTGGTTCAGCTTCCAAGCTTGCCAAAACTCTTGTTAATTAAAAAGGAGGTTGGTTCAAATGTTTAAAGTCATTGGTGAACGAATTAATACCTCGAGAAAAAAGGTACAGGAAGCTGTTGCCAACAGGAACGCAGAGTATATTATTAAAGATGTTCATCAACAGGTGGAAGCCGGTGCCGATTACATTGATGTTAATGCCGGTGCAAGGATCGGCCATGAAACAGAGGATATGAAATGGTTGATTGATACGATCCAGCCCAATGTCAGCCTTCCCCTATGCCTTGACAGCCCTGATCCGGCAGTACTTGAGATGGCCTTTCAAATGGTTGAAAAAAGTCCAATGATAAATTCCATCAGCCTTGAGAAGGAGCGCTATGATGCAATGATGCCTTTTCTTGAAGGGAAAAAATGTGAAGTGATAGCATTATGCATGGATGACAAAGGCATGCCCTCATCTGCAGATGATATTCTGGCCAGGGCGGTTTCTCTTGTTGAAAAACTGGGGAAAATCGGTTTTCTTCCCGAATCAATTTATATTGATCCCCTGGTTCAACCAATCAGTACGGACAGCAATAAAGGTGTCATGGTTCTTGATGCCGCAAGAGCGATTAAAAACCGATATCCAAGCGTTCATATAACAGGAGGACTTTCAAATATTTCCTATGGGCTTCCCCAGCGCAGGATCATAAATAGAACCTTTGTTGCCTTAATGATGGATGCTGGTATGGATTCGGCTATTATTGATCCCCTGGACAAAAAAATCATGGCCACCTTAAGAACGGCAGACATGCTTTTGGGTCAAGATCAGTTTTTTATGAATTATTTAAAGGGGGTTCGTTCAGGAACCATCGAAAGCTGAATATTGTGTGAAAATCTGCCGGGAGGTGTTCCGGCAGATTTTTAATCTTCCCTAAAACTACCCACCACATCATATCTGTATGAATATTCTTTACAACATTGGTATCAATATTATAATATACACAACTTTTTGTGTGCTTTTGCTTAAGGTAAAGATATTTGAAAAAAATAGCTGACACCCGGTTTTGACCACCCCCTTATTCGGAGAATAATTATGACATCCATCCACCCATCCACCCCCCACCATTTAATTACCAGAGATCTGGCTGCAGTCGCCATGGGGCTAAAGCCTGCTGATTTGATTCTGCGGCAGGGAAAATTGGTTGATGTGTGTACTGCCAGGATAAAAGAGAATTGTGACCTTGCCGTTTATAAAGGACATATTGCCCTTGTGGGAGATGCTTCCCATGTAAAAATTTCTGAAAACACACAGGTGGTTGACGTTGGCGGTAAATATCTTTGTCCTGGCCTCATCGATTCCCACATGCATGTGGAAAGCTCCATGGTGGATTTGCGATCATTTGCAGCAGGGGTTTTGCCCTGTGGAACCACTACCATCTGTCCTGATATCCATGAATTGACAAATGTTCTCGGCATGGATGCTGTTCAATTGTTTCAGGAAAGCGGGGCTGATCTTCCCCTTAAGGTATTGACTGCCATGCCGGTCTGTGTGCCTTCTCTTCCGGGGATGGAAGATTCCGGGGCAACTATTAGTCCAGGGGATGTGAAAAAGGCCTATGATTCCGGATTGGCATTCCTTCAAGGTGAGCAGATGAATTTTCCCGGAGTTATTTATGGCGATGAAATCGTCCACAAGATTGGGGGTCACGGTCTTGCAGCAGGTAAGGTCCTCACCGGGCATTATGCCGGAGAAGACCTTAATGCAGGGCTGAATGCCTATATAGCTTCGGGAATGACGGCAGATCATGAGACAACCACTGCTGCGGGGGCCCAGGCAAGGGCAGGGCTGGGCATGTATGTCCAGCAAAGATATGGCAGTGCCTGGCTGGATCTGCCCAACATTATTACGGCTGTTACAGAAAATCCCGGGATAGATACAAGGTTTTACACAATGGTCACCGATGATGTGACTTCTTCCACCATAGTTACGGAAGGGCATTTGGACCGGGTAGTGAGAAAAGCCATAAGTCTCGGGCTTAATCCGATTATTGCCCTGCAGATGGTCACCATCAATGCGGCCCAGTTCCTGGAGCAAAGCCGGTGGATAGGATCCTTGACCCCGGGACGGGCAGCAGATATTCTAGTGGTGGATAACCTGACGGATTTTAGCATTGAACAGGTCTTTAGCAACGGGGTTAAGGTGGCTGAAAATGGTAAGATGACAACATCTGTCTCCTCTTTTCAATACCCTGACTGGGCCATCAATACCATGCATCTGGGCTTGCTTTCACCATCGGATTTCCATATTGCAGCCCCTGGTACTGACACGGTAAGGACCAGGGTGATCGAACTTATACCAGGCCGGGTTAACACCCTGTCCACTGAAATACAAATGCCTGTCATCAATGGAGCCCTAAGCGCAGATCCTGCCAATAATATTGCCAAGGCCGGTATGTTTTTTCGGCACAGACCCAATGGCAAGGCAGATAATAGCAGGGGGCTGGGTCTTGTTTCCGGTACGGGTTTCATGCCTGGTACTGCCTATGCTTCCACTGTTTCCCATGACTGCCACAACCTTTTGGTGGTGGGTATGGATGATGAAGCCATGGTGCTGGCAGGCAATACCCTGATCAGTTCCGGGGGAGGGTTGGTGGTTGTCCGGAACAACAGTGTAGTTTCCCATTTGCCCCTGCCCCTTGGCGGGCTGATGAGTCTTTCCCCAGTTGAAATTACTGCTGTTGGAATCTTGTCAATTGAAAAGGCCCTTCGAAAAATCGGCTGCCCACATCTGGCATTTGAAATGACCATGAGTCTTATGGGGCTGGTTGTACTTGGCGAACTTCGGCTCTCCAACAGGGGATTGGTGGAAATGAAGGATGGGCAGGCTCCAGGGTTTGTGGATCTGATCATTCCCTGATTTAATAGAGTGTTATGGAGGTAGGAATATGGAAAAGAATCCCCATCATTTGGTCCTAGGCGAATTATCGGATTTTTTAACAGGGGAGAAGCGCATAGACACACTTGATGAACGGTATCTGCAGAAAATTTCAAAACACCTGGTTCAAATGGGGTATTCAAAGGAAAATATTCGAACCAATGAAGAAGTGACCGTAACGGCAGCTAATCAAAGGGGCAGTATAAGGATTGATTTTTTGATTACAGAAGGTGACAGAATCTGTATGCTGATTAAATTTGCCCCGGGTTCCCTTGTAACCAGAAGGCTTTCCAACCTGGCCCTTTCCAGGGTGATCTGTCCCTACCAGATTCCCGTTATAGTTACCACCAATGGGGAGGATGCGGAAATTATCAATGGTATAACAGGTAAGCTAACCAGCCAGGGTCTGGATGGAATTCCTTCAAAAACAGATTTAGAAAAAATTGATAGCTCTGTCTCTTTTCCCGCCATATCAGCTATCATCCATGAAAAAGCCTCCAGAATTGCCTATGCCTGTGAGGTGGATGGTTCATGTTCTGTGAATGATGATTTAAAGTGTTCAAGTTGGTATTGTTACCCAAATGATAAGCCAAAAAAAGACTGAATCTTTTTATTGGCAAAATTCCAAACGTTTAGCTATGATTTTTTAAAAAAATATTTAATGCTTGACTTCCAATCGACATTCCTATATTCTCAATAAATTGTGTTACATTGTATTAACACGTAGGTTTCCTCCCCAAGGTGTATATTCCCGACAATAAAAGCGGCATTACCCCCACAGTTAGAAACTTGTATTTTTTTATTTTTTTTTTAGGAGATTGCCAATATGGCTAATGGTATCGTAAAATGGTTTAACGACTCAAAAGGTTTTGGATTTATTGAACAACAAGACGGTGGAAAAGATGTGTTTGTACATCATTCAGGCATTAATACTACCGGTTTTAAATCCCTCAATGAAGGGGATAGTGTTACATTCGACATTGAAGAAGGCCAGAAAGGTCCTGCTGCTACAAATGTAACCGTGGTTTAGTTAGCCATTTTATTTGTATTAAAAAAAAGTCATCTTGAGTGACTTAAAGAATAAAGCCTCTGGACGGTATACCGTTCAGGGGCTTTTTTTTGTATTTTGGTGTGGTTCCTCTGCTGTGGTATAAAAAATATTACTCGTACTTTTCTTTAAAAAATCATCTCTTCTTTGAATATCACTTTGCCTTTTTCCAAAAAGATTCTTACCAGATACAGGTGCATATTATCATTGCCTAAATTCTCATAATACAGAAACATGTTGTCATCGTTAGCATGATTGATAGAGGATAGCGAACCACACATGAACTGGGTAAACGAATTCCCGTTGTATAGGTCGGTGGATCGCATTATTTCAAGTTCATGGGTATGCCCGCAAAAAACATTTTCGATTTTATGTTTATGTACAAAATCAATAATCGAGGATGAATTTTTTAAAGGACATTCATCTGTGCCCAAAAGGGAATGGTGGATCAGCAAAAGTGGCAGGTCATATTCAATCAGTTTGATTTTTTTTGAAACTGCATTCAAAACCTCTATTTCGACATATCCTTCATCTCTATAGAGCTCATTGGAATCGATACTGATGATCAAAACAATTTTCTTATTTATTCGAATGGGCTTGATAAAATTTATATCGGTAAAGTTGTCACTCACCCGGGTTATCTCACGGTTTAAAAACAAATGCTGTTTATTGGTTTTCTCCATTTCAGGAATATAGATGATTTCAGGGTTGTAAATATATTTCCTAAACAATTCATGCGAACGCATATCCCTTTTTATTGCTTAATAATGGATGGTTTGATTTTGAATCAAATGATGTTGAGAGACGTGGTGAAGTATGAATTTTAAGAATGCAAAAAAAGTGCCACATTAGTAACAAAAATATATAGAGCTTGACTTTGAGCTGTATTCTTATACCATGGGTGGAGTTGTGCTGTTAAAAATAACGTACAAACGTTTCCGCTTTAAGGTGTATATCCCGCTACCCACATGAGGTCTGCCCCCTAAGTTAGAAGCCATTGTTTTTTTCTAAACAATTTGTTTGATGTGCAAAAAAATTCATCCTCGAAAGATGTGTGTCTTTTTTTGAATACGGTAACTCTTTAATATGAGGAGGTCTATGAAATTTAATACGAACCCCTATCCCCCAAAACGCATCAAAACTGCCTTGCTCCTTGCAGCCGGTACAGGAAGCCGCTTGTTCCCACTGACACAAAAATCACCCAAATGCCTTACCCTTGTTAATGAAACATCCATATTAGAACGACTGATCAAAAGCTTGAATCAACACGGATTTAAACGTCTGGTTGTGGTGACCGGCCACCTGGAAGATTGTATTCGAGATTTTCTGAAAACCCGGGCCGGGAACATAAAAATTGAGTATGTTTTCAGTCCATTATACAAAACTACCAATAATATATATTCGTTATGGATGGCCCGAAAAATAATCAATGAACCATTTATGCTCATTGAGAGTGATCTTATTTTTGAATCGTCTTTATTAACAGAAATGCTTTATCCCGACAGGATTGCAATAGCACGAATGAAACCCTGGCTGAACGGTTCAACCGTAACACTCAATCCTTCAAATAAAGTTAATGCCTTCCATAGTGATTCAATCAACGGCTCAAATGAGATCAGATATAAGACAGTTAATATTTACAGCCTTTCGGTTTCATCGTGGTACCGGGTGATCGAAAAACTGAACCAATATATTCTGGCTGGCAGGGTAAATGATTATTACGAAGCCGTATTTCAACAAATGGTGGTTGAAAAATCCTTATCCCTTCAGGCGGTTCATTTTGACCATCAGCCCTGGTATGAAGTCGACACCATTGAAGATCTTGCTTCTGCTGAAAAATTGTTCCCGATAAAAACTGGTAAACCTCTTCCATTATATGCTTTAAAATCAAGCGAGTTAAAAAAGAAGGCCATACCTGTCCGTAAATCCGTTTTAAAGGATAATTTTTATGCCTGATCCTGAATATAAAAATCAGATAGAAAAATATGAATACATTTCAGGTCAGCATGGTGGATATTATCGCCATGATTTTGTTGATCATGCATATTTATATAATTTATATTTCCCGCCTGAAGAGGTGTTTTCCTGTTTTAAAAATCAAATTCATGATCTTGTCTTGAACTATCCCGTTGCTCAGGATGTCCTTGCATCCCTGGTGGGAAAGCTGATCGATCAACCACCTGAACACATTGTTGTCGGCAATGGTGCAGCAGAACTTATAAAAATTGTCTCCGGGCACATTGCCCGAAAAATTATTATTCCTGTGCCTTCGTTTAACGAATATGTGAATGCTGCGCAAGCGGGGTGTGCCATAGAATTTCCCCTTGAGATACCATCTTTTCAACTGGATGTGGATAAATTTGCAGATCGTATCATTGAAACCCATGCAGATGTTGCGGTTGTGGTCACACCGAACAATCCAACTGCCATGGCTGTTCCCAAATCCGATTTAATACGCCTGGCAAAAAAACTGGCTGATCATGACTGCCTGCTAATAATTGATGAATCCTTTATTGATTTTGTTCAGGACACCGATCTAGGATCTGGTCAGACATCCATGGAAGACCAAATAGAGACATATCCTAATATCGTAATTTTTAAAAGCATGAGTAAAGCATACGGTATCTGTGGTCTTAGAATTGGTTATCTTTTGACAAGAAATTCCAATTTTATAAAAGCAGTCCGCCAGGGTGTCCATATCTGGAACATCAATGGATTTG
>DAOWDR010000599.1 GCA_030638935.1 Desulfobacteraceae bacterium
ATTATACCGTACATCATTACCAATCACCTGTCTGATCTTGTTCTTCTCAACAATTTTTTTATCTGTCACAGCTGCCTGTATGCTCTGGGAAAGGGCCAAACCGGGAAACATTTCATAAAAATGCCGGCCGATTGCCTTGTCTGCCATAACATTGGTTACATTTTCAGCCTGTTTGTTCCAATGGGTGACCATGCCGTCGGGGTCCACCCCCATGAGAATGGAAGGCATGGAATTTAAAATATTGTCAATATATTGTTTTACCTGTTTGAGCTGTCCGTGGAGAAGCATGCTGCTCAATCCGTCACTGATACGCTGACATATCCCTTTGAACAGTTTTTGCTCTTCAAGGGTCCATATCCGCTCATGGGAACACTGGTGAAGACCTACTGCCCAAGCTTCTCCCATCTTTGGGAAAACCGCCATAACCATCTGGGAACTGACATGGTATTTTTCCCGGATATATTTGCGTATTCTCTTTTGGGAACGCGGATCATAGACCAGAGGGTCTTCGGATGCTGCAATTTCCTGAAGAGGGCCACGAGTTTCCTGGGTGATATCCACCCTATTACCGGTTTCCAGAAACCATTTCGGTTTTGTCCGCATGAAGGGCATATCATAAAATTGTGCATCCGGGTTACAGGGAAATAATATCCATGCCCTGTCGCAGTCAAAAATGTCAATCATGGTATCAAGGATATGGTTCAGCATCTGGCGTATATCAACGGCATTTATGATGATCTTATTAACCCTGTCAAAACAGGAGGTATGCAGCTCTCTTAATTTCCTTTCAGTAATATCCCGGGCAAAGGTTAAAACGGATATCACCTCATTGTCTGAATTAAATTCAGGACATAATAGCCAGTCAATCCAGGGGCCGTCGGGCAATTTAAACTCTATCCTATTCACATTCTCTGTTCTGAACACCCGGGCAATGGCAATTTCCCAGCTTTCAGAAAGGGAGCTGGGAAAATTGAGTTCTTTGTGTGTTTTTCCCATCATCTCTTCCGGTGAAAACCCCAGGGCTTTAATCGCAGGGTTTACATAGAGATGACGGCCTTTCCTGTCAAACCGCATAATAATGTCATGGGATTTTTCCGCCAGGGTTCTGTAACGCTGCTCGCTCTCCTTTAAGGCTTCATGGAATTGTTTGCGTTCAATGGCCATGGCTATCTGGCTGGATACCAGGATGAGAATATCCAGGTCTTTTTTGCTAAAGGCCCGGGGATCGGTATAATTTTGAACTGCAATGACCCCAATAACTTTATCACGTGCTAGGAGGGGAACCCCTATCCAAATTACCGGCAGACTGCCCTGAAGCCGTTTTTCTTGATGCCGTTGGACTAGCATGGCCTCATCCAAAAACAATGGTTTTTTATTTAAAATCACTTCCCCGGTTAGGGATTTTTCCTCAAACAGAACAATGGCTGCATCGTTTTCATCATCTTGTTCGTCTTTATAATAGGGAAAATTCAACAATTGGTTTTCCCTGTCATAGATGGAAATATAAAAATTGGGTATATTGATGAGCCGGTTTAAGGACTGATGAATGCTTGCATATAAATCATCTAAATGTAGGGTGGTGGTGACGGCATTGGAAATTTCAAGCAGGGTGAGATTTATTTTATCAGCATTTTTTAAGCGTTTTATTTCCGCTTCAAGAAGGGCAATTTGATTTGATTTCATTTGTTCCTTCTTAGGAGTGGCTTCCGACTATTTAGATAAAACAAAATTACAATTCCCTCCTTAATGCAAGAGCTTCTTGATTTTTCGGATCAATGCGGAGAATCTGGTTAAGGTAGTCATCTGCTTTAAGAACTTTTCTCTCCAGATTATAGATTTTAGCAATATAAAGTTTTGCTTCAACATTTCCTATTTTGTGGGAGTCAACATTTCGAAAGTATGTCAGGGCTTGTTCAAAATCATTGGTATCATAGTAAACAAGGCCTGCCTTAAAAATGATATCGTAATTGGAGGGATTCTCCCTAATAGCCGTGGCCAATAATTTTTTAGGGTAATTGTATTCCCTGTTATCCAGGCAAATATCAATAATTTTATCCTGAAAGACAATTTTTTTACTGGATCTTGCAATCACTTTTGAAAATATTTCAATTGCCAGGGATTTATATCCGTTTACGATCAACTTTTCCCCAAGACCTATTGCCGTAGCAAAATACCTGGTGCTCAACCCGAATCGTTTGTTTAATTCGTCCACGCTTTTAACTACCTGTTCCCTGATTGCTTTTGTCGGCAGCTTATCAAAATTGGGGTGGTCAAAGCTGTGCGAACCGATTTCAAAACCCTCTTTAATCAATGAATTCACCTGGTCACCGGTCATATATACCGGATTGTATTCCATATACTCTTCAAAAGAGAATCCTGATGATTCAGCTATATTGTCCAACATGGAGCGCTGATCATAATCGATATTCAGAATCGACTGTCTGACGTACCGCTTTTCCACACCCATGAATTCATCCACCTCTTCTGAATCA
>DAOWDR010000283.1 GCA_030638935.1 Desulfobacteraceae bacterium
CAGGTCTGGATGCTTAAAATCGGTATTGAAAAACCAATTGAATTTTTCCCCTCCATTGATCCCGGATCTGTATATGTAAATATTGACGTTCCTGAAGGGGCAGACTTAAATTTTATCGACCGCACGGTTAAAGAAGTGGAAATGGCCATTACCGGTAGTGACAGCCGAAACTACCAGGATGCCATTGCCCTGCAGGAACACAAAAATTCAGACAACACTGTCTTTATGGCACCCTCCAATATCAATAATATCGAACATATTTATACCCGGGTGGTACAAAATGCCGGCAGCTCGATTTTTGACTCCAACCTGCCCAACCATATAGGGATCCAGTTCATTGATTTTGAGGACAGGACATCTCCAACCAAGGAAGACCTGGAAGAGATCCGCAAAAGAGTTGCCCACATCGCCGGGGTCAAGATCACCGTGGACGAACAAAAGGAAGGCCCGCCCACAGGCCCCCCCATCAACATTGAAATTTCAGGAAATAATTTTAATGTTTTGAGTCGAATTTCGGAACAGATGAAAAAGGTGTTGGAAAGTGTTCCCAATATCAAGGATGTGCGGGACGATTACCAGGGAGGACTCCCTTCAATCCAGATAAAAATCGATCGCCAGAAAACCGCCCTGTTCGGCCTGACCACCTCTGCCATTGGCTTTGCCCTGAAAATTGCCTACAATGGTCTTGATGTCTCCACCTATTATGAGGGGGACGAAGATTATGACATCGTGGTCAAACTGGCCGAGTCAGACCGCCAGGTGACCGATGTGCTGCACAAGCTGATGATCCCCACGGCCACTGGTGAAATTGTACCATTAACCACCCTGGCATCCATTGAATATAAGGGGACCATCGGCGATATTGTCCGAAAAAACCATGAGCGTGTGGTTACCCTGCAGGCCAATGTGGATGAGACAAAAATCACGGGAGCCGTGGCAAGGATGCAGGTCCAGGAATTACTTAAAAACATGGAGTTACCCCCGGGTTATACCTACAAATTCACGGGTGAAGATGAGGAACAGCAACAGGCCCAGGATTTTTTGTCAAAGGCGTTTATCATAGCCCTGTTTCTAATTTTCCTGATCCTGGTCACCCTGTTCAACTCAGTGGTACAGCCGGCCATAATTCTAACCTCGGTTATCCTCTCTTTTGGCGGGGCATTCTGGGGACTGGCCGTGATCAACTCCCCCTTTGGAGTAATCATGACCGGGGTGGGAATCCTCTCCCTTGCCGGGGTGGTGGTGAACAATGCCATCGTACTCATTGACTATACCAACAAGTTGCGGGATTCCGGCATGGGAGTAAGGGAATCTGTCATTTCCGCCGGTGCCACACGACTTCGTCCGGTCATGCTCACGGCCATTACCACCATACTGGGACTTTTACCCATGGTCACGGGTATCTCCTATGATTTCCATGTCATGGCCCTGTCCATGGCCTCTGAATCCAGTCAATGGTGGAGGTCCATGGCCATTGTGGTCATCTTCGGCCTCATGATTGCCACGGTACTGACCCTTGTTGTTGTGCCCTCCCTCTATGCCCTGATTGAGGAGGCAAAACACAAGCTCACCACGGGATATGCCAAAACCCAAAATTTTTTCCTGGGAGAACCGAAATCCCATACAATTAAAACTCTCAACTAAGGACCTCAACTTATAGACTTTGCGGCCCTAAGTTTCAAATAGCAAAAGGGTGATGGCTAATTTTTAACTGACCATCACCCTTTTATTTACAGGGCCTATCTATACCTGGATGGCTTTGGGTTTACATAGTGATGATTCATCACCGGCAGAGGAGCCGCATTTTTTGCAATAATAGGAAGGAGCAACCTCCTTTGGCCGGCAAATGGATTCGGCGCTCACGCTCTGCTTATTGCAGTCTTCGCAGACATAAAGGGAACTTATCTCCTTGCTGGTGGCACATAACTCTTTTTTATTGGAAGAAATCTTCCCGCATTTTTTACATTGATAGGTGCTCATGGTGCCCTCTTTTCATAGTTAATTAATCTAATGTTCAAGCAACATGTTAGTTGTGGCTAATTTTGCATGCTAACACTTAAAAAATTGCAACTATTTTTGATAAGTCAAGAAGCTTTTAACTTTTCATCCGAGATTCCATGGAAATGATATTTTCGTGTGCTCCCCAAAGTGGATTTGCCTTTATAATTAATGACTTGTTAGGACATCAATTTTTTGAATGAAGACCACTTTTCCCAATCAAGATCATAACTGGCACTCCTGCCTCCTCCTGGCATTTTGATCAAAATACCTTTATTTACAAGATCGGCTAATTCCCTTTGGGCTGTAGCACGACTAGTATGTGCGATTCCTATGTATTTTTTGTTCTTTAACCCACCTTTAAAACCACCAGCACCTGCGTCAAGTAGCCGGTTAATCACTTTGGTTTGACGCTCGTGTAGCCTTACCTGGGCAAAATTCTGCCAGAATCGTGCTTTTGTCATTATTTTTTTTAATAAAATATTGGAATTCAGGATAGCCCTATTCATGCATTCAAGAAACCATTTCAACCACTCTGTAATATCACCAGTAC
>DAOWDR010000640.1 GCA_030638935.1 Desulfobacteraceae bacterium
CATAGATCTGTTTTTCAAGGATCTTCATCTCAGCTTCAAAGGTCAGGGACAAATGGGCCAGGGCCTTTGCATCCACCTTGATTCCCGCCATTTCCATATTTGCAAGCACGGAAATAAGCGGTACTTCCACATTTTCCATGAGGGGTAAAAGCTCCTTGTCATGGAGCATTTTTTTAAATTTACCATAGGCCATGAAGGTGAGGTCTGCATCTTCTGCAGCATAATCAACGGCTTCACTGATGGGGGTCTCTTCAAATCCGATTTGGTTTTTACCTTTCCCTGCAATTTCCTCATAGGAAATGGTCTTGTATCCGAAAAGATTCATTGCAATGCTGTCAAGGCTGTGGCCCCGGGTGGCCGGGTTGAGCAGGTATGAGGCAATCATGGTGTCAAAGGCAATCCCTGTTATCTTTATGCCGTATTTTGCCAGAACAATATAATCATATTTAATGTTCTGGCCGATTTTTTGGATTTCAGGGTTTTCCAGTATTGGCTTGAAAATCCGCAGGATTTCTTCTTTTTTGGGTTGTTCAACCTCTCCTGGGTGGGTGTGGGCAATGGGAATATAAAATCCTGTGTCGTCCATATAGGAAAATGAGATACCCACCAGTTCAGCTTTCATGGGATGCTTGGAGGTCGTCTCGGTGTCAATGGCAAAAATCCCCTTGTTTTCAAGAACTTTTGCCAGCTTTTCCATCTCCTGGGTAAGGGTAATTAATTTATAGATTTTTTTTGATTTGTCTGCTTTTTGGGCAAAATCGGCGGCCAGGTTTTTAAATTCAAGCTCTTTGAATAATTCAAAGGCCTTGTTGGTATCAAAGGCCGGAAGTTTGAAATCCTCAATCTTTTCATTGACCTTGATTTTCCGGTCAATGGTGGCAAGCTCCCGGCTTAAAATTACGATTTCATGGCTTGCGGCAAGGTTTTCATGGAGTTTTTTCTTTGTTTTAAGCTGGTCCAGGTTTTCATAAATAGCATCAATTGAACCGAATTCGGCCACAAGCTTGATGGCTGTTTTGGGGCCAACTCCTTTGACCCCGGGAATATTGTCGGATGTATCCCCGGCAAGTCCCAGTACATCGATAAATTGAATCGGGGTTATCCCCATATCTTTTTTTACTTTGGCTGCATCGGTGATGGTGTCCTTCATGGGATCCCACAGAACACATTTGTCTGTGATCAACTGGATAAAATCCTTGTCTCCGGTGACCATCACAACTTGAAAACCGGCTTTCTGGGCCAGGTCAGCATAGGTGCCCACAAGATCGTCTGCCTCAAAACCTATTTTTTGGATAATGGGAATGTTTAAGGCAGATATCATCCGTTTGACATCGGGTATCTGGATTGCAAGTTCTTCTGGCATGGGGGGGCGGTTGGCCTTGTATTGGTCATACATGGTATGGCGGAAGGTGGGGCCTTTGACATCAAAAAAGACCACGGCATACTCAGGTTCGTTTTCCTTTAATAGCTTGAGAAGAATTCGTGTAAATCCAAAGGTGGCATTGGTGGGATGGCCATTGGAGGTGCTTAAAGACCGAATAGCATGGAATGCCCTGTATAAAAATGCACTGCCGTCAATTAGAAATATTTTTTTGGGATCTGCCATTTATCTATAACCCTTTTTGGATATTGAATTTTTCTTAAATTAAGGGCATATATACTATCTTTTTAAAAAAAGGAGAAGTATATTTATATGATGGATGAAAAAGGGCGTGTCCGCCAGGAAAAACGTCGGGAAAAACGCAGGCAAAAAAAAAATAAAAACTGCCATTGCTGCCAGGGAGAATTTATGTTTTGCTGGCAGTGCAGGTGCGGTTTTGCCATGTGCCAGGCATGCATGTATGAAAATCAATGGGGCATGACCTGCAACGGGATTACCTGGGCGTGCCCGGACTGCGGGGCCCAGAACGGATACGGCAATCAATAAAGTTGAAAAACAGGAGGAAAAACCATGGCGAGAACCATCAATGTGGGAACCTTGATTTCCGGAGGCGGTACCAATCTCCAGGCCATAATTGACAGTGCGGGCGGCAGCACCAATCCAAAAATCGATGCCAAAATCCTTTTTACAGGGTCTGATACCCCTGGAGTTAAAGGACTTGACCGGGCAAAAAAAGCTGGTATTGATACCTTTGTAGTGGATTATGCAGGGATTATTCAATCTTGCAAACAGGGGATTGAACAAGGAGCGCTTCCCCCTGATTTTGACATGGGCGATATCCTTGAAAAACAGCAATTGGTAACCCATGACTCCTCAAGTGCTGTTTCAAAGAACCGGATAGAGTTTTTCTTGAAATCAAGGGCCATTGCTGAAAAAAAGCTGTTGGACCACATGTTGTCCTACAAGATCGATCTCTTGGTCCTGGCGGGATTCATGCGGGTGTTGACCCCCTATTTTATTGACCGTCTCAATACAGTCCCGGGCCAATACAGGATAATGAATATCCACCCGGCCCTGCTGCCCTCTTTCCCGGGTACGGACGGATACGGGGATACCTTCCGGTACGGGTGCAAGATCGGCGGGTGCACAGTTCATTTTATCGATTACGGAGAGGATACCGGCCCCATAATCGGTCAGAAAGCCTTTGAGATTGAAACGGGAGATACCCTGGATGATGTCAAAAGAAAAGGGCTTGAAAAAGAGTGGGAACTATATCCTGCCTGTATCCAAAAATTTGCAGAATCTTTCTAACTTTATAGGTTGATACCAAAATTTGCCTGGTATCTGAATTATTTGAGAAAAGAATCTGCCATCTGAACTGCATCCCGATAAAAGTCCGGTAGTTTATTAATAATTTTTTTACCCTCCATTAATTTGTAAAGCCTGTGATCCCACTGGCCTTTTTCAAAACTGGTTATCAGGGAGTGAAGCAGTCTGTATTGCTTGTCCCGGCCAAGAAGGGCGCCTTTGATTCTGTCTGAAAAAGTGACATGGATGAGGATATCAGCCATGGGTTTGTCCAAAATGGCATCCATGGCTGAAAATAGGCCGATGGTGAACAATTCTTCTGTGGAAAAATTGGTTTTCAGCATTCCCCCGCATTGCTCGCACATTCTTGCCCTGATCATTGATGACCGGATCAATTCATTGGGCTTGTTCTCACCCAGATCCGATATCACCACCACATGGATGAATTTTTTTAGCTCGTCAATTCCTAAAAAGACCATGGCATCTTTGATGGTGTTTATGGATGTGGGACGTTTAAAATAGGCTGAATTAATAAATTTGAGCAATTTAAAGGAGACAGACAGATCTTTTTTTATGAGGCCCTCTATTATTGCCAGATTCATATCCTTTTGCCCGGCTTCGTTTATGAGTTTCATTTTTGTGATCTGGCCGGGTGAAATATCTTTTTTAGTGAAAATTTCAGGTTTGGCGAAAAAATACCCCTGGAACAGGACAAATCCCATTTTTTGGGCTTGTTCAAATTGTTGGTGGGTCTCTACTTTTTCTGCAAGAAGGGAGATCTTGTGATTGGATTGAATGTCACTAATAATCGGCGCAATGGTTTCCAAGGGTGTTGCCAGGATGTCAAATTTAATTATGGAGGAAAATGAGATCATGGGATCAAATTTTGAGTCATAGACAAAATCATCCAGGGCAATCTTAAATCCTTGTTGCTTAAATTCCCTTAATGCTTCAATCACCTCTGGTTCTGGCTCTATATTTTCCAATACCTCAATGATAATATGTTCCTTTGGAAAGAGCAGGGGTGTCTTTTCTATGATAAGATCCCGGGTGAAGTTGACTAGCCCGGGTTTTCCTGCCAAAATTTCATTGAGCCCAAAGGAGAAAAATGTATTGGACAAAACATTGGACGTGGCCGTGTTCCCGTCAATCTCGGGGAAAATATTTTTAAGGCTGTTTCTGAACAAAAGTTCATAGCCGAAAACTTTTTTTTCCGCAGTGAAAATAGGCTGGCGTGCAACAAAGATATCCATTTGGAAAGGCTCCCGCCTTTATTCTAAAAAATCAAAATTCAATTCCCAGTATTGTTTTTAATATTGATAGGCGACTATACCCTGGATCAAATGGGAAAAGCAAGATGAAATGGATTGTTATCAGGAAAGCAGTTTCAGCATTAGGGGCACGGCTGTCATTGTGCCGATTGAAGAGCCTAAATTAGTAAAAATAACCACCAGCAAGATCCGGGTTACATTGTTTCGCCAAAATCCTTTTATGGATACAATATCATTGGGAATGGCTTCCAGATCCCGAACCTTGGGTTTGCGGGCAAAGGCTTCCACAAGGCCTGATACCCATCCTGCAGCAATCATGGGGTTAAGTGAAGTCAGGGGGGCTGCAATGATAGATGAAAGGATGGTATAGGGGTGGGCCAGGGCCAGAATGGCTCCAATTCCTGCAAAAATACCATTTGCCGCAATCCATATCCATATCATATCTGTGCCGGCATTTTTCCCCTCCATCATAAACCCCACTGCGAACAGGAGGATGATAAGGCCGGGAATCAGCCATTTTAAAATTTTCCCCATATTTCCCGCCTGGGGGACCTGGTTGAGTTCCAAAAGGTCAATTGGCCTTTGGTCAGCCAGATATTTCTTAATCCCCGGTACATGCGCTGCTCCCACCACTGCCACGACTTTGTCTCCGGGAGCAGACCGGATGTTTTCTGCCAAAAATTGGTCCCTTTCGTCAATCAGGGCTCTTTCAATAATGGGATGGGCTTCTTTTACATCGGCCAGCAGGGTTTGAAGAATATCTTCCTGCTTCATCCGTTCGATGTCTTCTTCCTGGATGCCGTCGGATTCCCCAAATGAAAAAACAAGGGACATCATTAATTTGAGTTTTTCCCAGAATCCCATACCCCGCCAGACCCGGGAAAGGGTGATTTGTATTTCCCGGTCTGCCGGCACAATCAAGGCACCTGTCTTTTGGGCAGATTCAATGGCATTTATCATTTCCTGGCCGGGTTTGATATCAAATTTGTCGGCAATTTTTTTCTGGAAGGAGGCAAGAAGCAGGTTCATGAAAAGCATCAGCGCTTTTTTTTGCTTTATTACTTTGACGATGTCCATATTTCGCCACCGGTCCGAATCCTGGATGGAGGCAAGCCGTGTGGCGCATAGTTCAACACAGACAGTGTCGGGATTTTCCTCCTGAATGGTGTCCTCCACCAACTGGGCGCTGTGTCTGGATACATGGGCGGTGCCGATTAAAAGAATCTCTTTGCCTTGAAAGGATAATTCATGAATATCTGAATTTTTTTTTGTTTCCAATGATTTTTCCATGCCCGTGTACCTTTTATTTCAATTAAAATGGAAGTTTGATTATAATCATTATATCCTCCATGGCAATATAGCAATATATCAATATGGCAATCTAAAGAGAAAACTTTGCAAATTCTTGACCTTGCCGGCTTCTTTTGGTATTCAGGTCTGTATGAAATCCATAGACGAACAAATACTTCGAACCAGTAAGGAAATCATTGTCAAATTCATTGAATTGGGCAGATTGTCTCCAGCAAGCGTTCATGAATCCTTTAGGGACATCTATGCCACAGTGAACGAAACCGTTAAAAAAAATATAAAATCCCCTTCAGATGACACAGAGTCCTGAATTGTTTTCCCCACGCCTTTGGGACGGAATAAAGTCAGGCATGGAAAAAGGGTGGAGCGGACTGATCTGGCTGCTGAAAATCCTTGTGCCCATTTCTTTTCTAACTGCATTGCTGGTCCATTTTGGTGTTATTTACCGGCTTGATTTTTTGTTGACCCCTGCCATGAATTGGCTTGGCCTGCCACCTTCTGCCGCCCTTGTCCTGGTCATAGGACTTTTTACCGGTATCTACGGAACCGTGGCCGCCCTTTCCGTCATGGTTTTTTCCATGGACCACATGATTCTTATGGCTGTTTTTACACTTATTTCCCATAATTTGATCCAGGAGAGCATTGTCCAGGGTAATTCCGGAATAAATCCCTTTGTGGCGGCTGCCTTCCGATTGATAATGGCCTTTGTGGTTACCTTTGTCTGTGCAAAGATCATGGGCGTGACACAGGATTTGGGATCTGCCGTTGTAATGGACAGTCTTGGCAAGACAGGACCCTTTGTTCCCATGCTGCAGAATTGGGGCATGGGAACGGCAAAACTTGCCCTTCAGATCTTTTGTATCATCATGCCCCTGATGGTATTGCTTGAACTGGCAAAAATTTTCAATATTATCCAGATGATCACCAGGCTTTTTTCCCCAGTCGTCACTTTTCTTGGGTTGGACCGGTCCTGCGGCATGCTCTGGCTGACAGCTGCTGTTTTTGGTCTGGCCTATGGTTCCGCTGTAATTGTTGAAGAAACAAGAGCCAATCAATATGATAAGGAGGCTTTGACAAAACTTCACCTTTCCATCGGGGTCAACCATGCCATGATCGAGGACCCGATTTTGTTTTTACCCCTGGGGATTCCCCCTTTCTGGCTCTGGATTCCCAGATTGATTGCAGCTATCGGGGTTACCTATCTGTTCTCAGCATTTTCTTTTGCAAGGAGGCTTTATGCTAAGCGAGCTTGCCATAAAAAAATTCGCAATAATTGATGACATTAGAATCTCCTTTAAAGAAGGTTTTTCAGTACTGACCGGTGAGACCGGGGCAGGAAAATCCATTATCATAGAAGCCGTGAACCTGCTGTTGGGGTCAAGGGCATCGGCAGACCTTGTCCGGACCGGAGAACAAACAGCCGAGCTTGAGGCCTTCTTTGATATCGAGCCTGATTCCCATGCCGCAAGGGTTTTGCTAGAACAGGGGTTGGACGGATCAGAAGGGCTGATCATCCGCAGGTTGATATCTTGTTCCGGCAAAAGCCGGGTCTTTATAAATTCCCGACAGTCCACCCTGGATCTGCTAAAGCAGGTCACCTGGAATCTTGCCGGTATTTCCAGCCAGCACGCCCACCAGGGATTGCTCAGGGAGGAGAATCACCTGGATATCCTGGACGAGTTTGCAGGCACCTCTTCCCTGAGACAGGAAGTCACTGGACTTTATGGGCAGATCCTGCCCATTACCAAACAAATCGAATCCCTGAAAGCAAAAAAACAGGAAAAAACAAGGGAACAGGATCTGCTTCAATTCCAGGTGGATGAGATTGAGGCCGCAGCGATTTTGCCCAATGAGGACGAGGACCTTGACATCCAGAGGGACCGTCTGCAAAATGCCAGTAAAATTTTTGAAACAGTCAATGGGGGAATCCATGAGATCTATGACAGGGAAAGATCCCTTATTGAGCGCATTTCATTTTTAAGGACAGAGATTGAAAAATTTTCCAGCTTAGATGATGCCCTTGAACCAATAGCGGATCGTTTGAATTCCCTGGGTTTTGAACTCCAGGACGTTGCAGAGAGTTTGAGAACCTATTCCGCCACCATTGACCTGGATCCAGAATCCCTTGAGTCTTTAAGCCAGCGCCTGGATTTGATCGCAAAACTAAAAAGAAAGTACGGGGGCAGCCTCTCTTCTCTGTTTGAACAATATGAGACCATGAAAGCAGATCTGGCAGACACCCGGGGATTGGAAAAAAAGATCCTGGAACTGGTACGGGAAAAAGAAATTTTTGAAGGTAAACTTTGCCAAAAAGCCCTGGATCTGTCCATGGGGCGGCAATCGGCAGGAGTTGCCTTGGCAGATCTTGCCCAAAAAGAGCTTGCTGCACTTGAAATGGGAAAGGCCAGGTTTGAGGTAGTTGTCTCACATCAGACAACAGAGAATCCAGAAGATATCCAAACCCGGGACAAGGAAAAGATTTTTTCCACGGGCATGGATAAAATCTCCTTCATGTTAAGTCCCAACCCCGGGGAATCGCCCAAGCCCCTTGTCAAAATCGCCTCGGGCGGAGAATTGTCGCGGATTGTCCTGGCCCTCAAAGCTGTATTGTCCTTCAAGAGTTAACCACTTAAATGGTATATACTGGAAGTTATATGAACTAAGGATCCTGTTCCTGTCGCTAACATTATCAGTATTTCTAAGAACATACAATGGATTAACAGTAGTACCGAACTGGTCAACTTCCAACCGGTAATCGGAACCATCGGGGTTCTTTGCATGCAGGTTCATATCAGGCAATAAATGCAGAAGCGAGAAGAAATCCATAGAACTCTGATCGCTGGTTGATTTAATAACA
>DAOWDR010000410.1 GCA_030638935.1 Desulfobacteraceae bacterium
ATCTTCCAAGGGCTAAAGAAAAATCTGAAAATTCAAAGGCAAAATCCCAGGCCCCTGTTCTAGGCGGGAACGAACACATATTGGTGGTGGATGATGAAGAATCCATTATTTTAATGCTGGGAGAGGCGCTGAACCGTCAGGGATATAAAGTTACCACGGAGAAAAGCAGTTTAAAGGCATTGGAACTTTTCAGGGTAAGTCCTGAAAAATTTGATCTGGTGATTACTGATATGACCATGCCGGCTATGACTGGAGATCAATTGACAAAAGAGCTGAAAAGCATCCGGAAAAATATTCCAATCATAATTTGCACAGGCTATAGTGAAAAAATTGATGAACAGATAGCAAAAACCTTAAATATAAATGCATTTTTGATGAAACCTGTGAATACAAAAGAACTTGCCCTGACAATCCGGCAGGTGTTTGATTCAACTCCGAAAATGATGGATAAAAGGACTGATACAATAATATTGGGATGATTAAATACGGATATTGAATAATTATGGCAAATATACTCATTATTGATGATGATCTTGAAATGTGTCTTGTTCTGACCACCCTGGTGGAAAGAGCGGGGCATACGGGTAGATATTGCCTGACCCTTGAGCAGGGTTTGAAAGAGGCGATTGACAATCCTTTTGATATTGTTTTTCTGGATATTAACATGCCCGACGGCAGCGGTCTTGAAATTTTATCAAACCTTCAGCAGACACCATCTAATCCGGAAGTCATTATCATTACAGGACATGTCGATATAGACAGTGCAGAAATTGCCTTAAAAAACGGAGCCTGGGATTATATTCAAAAATCAGCATCACCAAAGGAACTCATGCTTCCCCTTCAGCGGGTTATTAAATACCGTGAAGGGATAAAACAGCCCCCCCCGGTAAAAATTGCCCTCAGGCTGGACGGAATAATCGGCAGCAGTCCGCCAATGAAAAGCTGCCTGGATCTTCTGGCCCAGGCATCCAACCTTCCGGTTAATGTTTTAATTACTGGTGAAACAGGTACCGGCAAAGAGGTCTTTGCAAAAGCAATTCACAATAACAGCTCAAGATCTCATAGACGATTTATTGTTGTTGATTGTGCGGCCCTGCCTGAAAAACTTGTGGAAAGCATATTGTTCGGTCACGAAAAAGGTGCTTTTACCGGTGCAGACTCTGTTCAAGAGGGTTTAATCAAGGAAGCAGACGGCGGAACTCTTTTTCTGGATGAAGTGGGAGAATTACCGCTTTCCGTACAGAAATCATTTCTCAGAGTTCTCCAGGAAAGATGTTTCAGGCCGGTGGGTGGGAATAAAGAGGTTAAAAGTGATTTCAGAATAATTGCTGCAACAAATCAAGATCTTGATAAAATGATAAAAAAAAATCGATTTCGCAAGGATCTTTTATATCGTTTAAAATCACTTGGAGTTCACCTGCCCTCCTTAAAGGATCGTTGCGAAGATATTATAGACATTGCCATATATCATGTCAAAATAATTTGTGACCGTTATAAACTGGGCACCAAAGGCTTTTCTCCAGACTTTGTGGATACACTCAAATTATTCCCCTGGCCGGGAAATGTTCGTGAGTTGGTCCATTCCCTTGAAACGGCTATTAATGCATCCGGTAACAGCCCCACTCTCATGCCGATTCACCTGCCCACAAATATCCGTTTGGAATCCATGCGTGCAACCTTGGGGAAAAAAATTCCAAATGATTCACAGACACCTGTCATGACCAATTACCGGGACATGATAAATTCAACTGAAAAAGAATACTTTAAAAACCTGCTGTCAAGCACCAGGGGAGATATTAAAAAATGTTGTGGTATATCCGGTCTTTCCCGCTCCAGGGTATATGACATATTAAAAAAGCATCACCTTTCCAAACAATCCTAATTATTTTTGTCCGACATATCGGACAAAGTCCAGCATACCGGACAAAAACGATCTACATGTCTGTCATTCAAAAAATACTACTCCAGCACAACCAATTGAAATAATATAATATTTATTTAACTTATCCATTTTATTCAAATTGGCATAGATCTTGTAATTCCTGTCTATACAAAGGAGAAGCAGCTCAACCAATCTTTACATTTATAATAGGGTCTTTATGAAAGTCATACTTTACATACCCCCTGGCAGTGATCCGAAAAAAAATTTTTTGAAAATATTTACCAAAATTGTTCCCTCCTCCCACATGCAGATATTTAACCGATTCGAAGACCTTTCCAAAAAATTGGTAAAATCCGCCAAGGATATCATCCTGGCTGTTTTCTTGAGTAATGATACAAAAGAGATAGCC
>DAOWDR010000472.1 GCA_030638935.1 Desulfobacteraceae bacterium
CGATATCGGTGAATCCATGACCCTTCAGCTCAGTGACGATGTGAGATAGTAACTCATTAAATTGCTGGTACTCTTTTCCGCTGAGCTGAGTTTTATTCAAAAATGGCAACACATCCTCAAATCTAAGCTGCTTGAGCGCAGTCCTTGCCCGGTCGTTCCATATCCCGAATTGATCCGGATGAACAAAAGCCTGGCCCTTGAGATTCGCGCCCATACAGAAGCTGAAGGACAACTCAGGGAAAGTGAGGAAAAATACAAAAATCTTGTTTATTCTTTGCCTGAAGGTATTTTTATTGTCCAGAACGGACAGATCGTGTTTTTTAACCCGGGTCTTGAACGGCTGACGGGATTGTCGGCCAAACAATTGTCCGGTGCCGGCCTGGAGGAGATTTTTCCTGAATTTCGCCAAGGGATGGAACAAAATGAGTCGGTCCCTGATTTTATTATCCAGCCGGACAAAAATAAAATTTATATTGAAAAACGATCCGTTGAAATTGTTTATAATTCTGCGCCGGCACTTCTTTTTGCAGTCAGGGACACAACTGAACGGGTAAAGTCAAGGCAGGAGAAAAAACGTCTCCAAAGTGAACTTGAAAAGGCAAAGAAAATGGAAGCCTTTGGTTTGCTTGCCGGCGGAGTGGCCCATGATTTGAACAATGTGTTGTCCGGTATTGTGTCTACACCGGAGCTCTTGTTAATGGATCTGCCAAAGGACAGTAAATTAATTGAGCCTATAATGATTATGAAAGATTCAGGAAAGCGGGCCGCAATTATCGTGGATGAGCTTTTAACCCTTGCCAGGGGGACTGCCAAGATTCTGGAACCGGTTTTTTTAAATCATGTTATTGAAGAGTATCTGTTATCACCGGAATTTGATCGGGTAGCCGGGTTTCATCCCGGGGTGATCTTAAAAAAAAATCTTGATCCATCCCTTCCTTTGCTCAATGCTTCCGGCCTCCACATGAGAAAAATAGTCATGAATCTTTTGTCCAATGCCATGGAAGCCATCCACATTACCGGCAGGGTGACCTTGGAGACCAGTGTGGTCCAGTTTAATGGAAAAATATTTAAGGGGTATGAAAAAACAAAGGACGGACCCTATGTCAGATTCAGTGTCCAGGATACAGGTCCGGGCATTTCAAAGGAGAATTTAGATAGAATTTTTGAGCCCTTTTATACGAAAAAAGTTCTGGGCAGAAGCGGTACTGGACTAGGACTTAGTATTGTCTGGAATACCGTACATGATCATAAAGGCTATATCCGGGTGACCAGCGAAAAGGGGAAAACCCTTTTTCAGGTTTTTTTTCCCGTGACCGATGTCTTGCCAGAGGCAGCGGAACCTGATAAAATATACACTTTAAGCGATTATTCAGGGCATAACGAAACCATTCTTGTGGTGGATGATGTGGCAAGCCAGCGGAAAATTACATCTAATATGCTCAAACGGTTGGGATATCAGGTTAAGATTGTCAGCAGCGGTGAACAGGCCATTGCCCTTGCCAAGAACACCAAGGTTGATCTGGCGGTTCTGGATATGATAATGGATCCGGGAATAAGCGGTCTTGAAATATTCCGGGAATTGAAAATAATTGATCCTGACATAAGAGCTGTCATTACAAGTGGATATTCAAAAACCAATGATGCGGAAAAAGCCCAGGAACTTGGTGCAGGACCTTTTATTAAAAAACCCTATTCGCTCCAGCGGTTAGGCCTCACCATCAAGGAAGAACTGGGCAAAAGGAAACCCCAAAAATGAATAAATCAAAAATTAAGGAGCTTGGTATAAACCAGCCTTTAAAAAGGGGAAATAAGGTTAAAAATAATGTTTCGCGCAGGGATTTTTTAAAATATTCAGCCTTGACCTATGGCGCTTTTACCGGTCTTACCTTTTTGGCCGGGTGTGCCAAGAATCCTGTGACCGGCAGACAACAGCTCATGATGATGTCACGGAGCCAGGAAATCGGAATTGACAAAAAACAATCTCCCTTCCAGTTTTCATCGGACTACGGGGTTATTCAGGATGAGTCATTGAACAGGTACATGGGCCAGGTGGGTACAAAAATGCTGCCCAATGTGCATCGCCGGACCATGCCCTATAATTTCCAATGTGTTAATGCCACCTATATCAATGCCTATGCCTTTCCCGGAGGCTCCATTGCCGTGACAAGGGGAATCTTGCTGGACCTGGATAATGAAGCCCAGCTGGCAGCACTTTTAGGGCATGAATTGGGCCATGTCAATGCCAGACATTCGGCACAGCAGGCCTCTAAAGGACAGCTCTCCTCTTTATTGGTCGGCGGTCTTTCCGTATTGGCCGGCACCCAGGGATCAGGCTTGGGGCAATTAACCCAGCAATTGGGAGCCCTGGGCCAGGGTTTGTTTTTATCCAGCTACAGCCGGGATAATGAGAGGGAGGCTGATTCCCTGGGCCAGGAATATATGGTAAAGGCGGGTTATTCTTCCAAAGGGTTTGTGGGACTCATGGAGATGCTCAATTCCTTGAACAAGGCCAAGCCCTCGTCATCCCGGATGTTGTTTGCCACCCATCCCATGAGTTCAGAGCGTTTACAGGCGGCAGTTCAGCGTGATGGTACAATTTACCATAATACCCGCTACTTTCCCTTGAACCGGGAACGGTATATGGATAAAACAGCTTCTTTGAGGCAAAAAAAAGAGGCTGTCAAAAAGATGCAGGAGGGGGAAAAATATCTGGCCAAGGAAGAATATGGCAATGCACAAACTGCATTTAAAACAGCCATTCAACAGGCAAAGCATGACTATACCGCCCATGTGCTCATGGCCAAATGCCTGCTGATCCAGGAAAAATCCTCCAAGGCCCTGTCCTTTGCCAATGCAGCTAAAAATTTATATCCAACCGAACCCCAGGGGTATTATCTTGCCGGATTATCCAATTTGGCAGAAAAAAAACACAGCCGGGCCTATGAGGATTTTAAAGAATGCGATAGGCTTTTGCCGGGCAATCCCCAGCTGACGTTTTACAAGGGGTATTCCCTTGATAACAGCGGCCAAAAACAGGAGGCGGCCCAAAATTATTCTTCCTATTTAAAGCAGATTGATTACCAGTCCAATAAATATTCCCAACACGCCTATAAACGGCTTAAGGCATGGGGTTATGCCAATTAAACCAGCTATTTCCAGGTGGCGCAGGCTCATTGACACCTCTAAGGTGATGAGTATTGCTGTCGGCAGCAATGGGTCGGCCTGGTCGGCACCAGTGTATTATCTGTTCACGGACAAGCGGTTTTATTTTTTTTCAAACCCAAAAGCCCGGCATATCCAGATGGCAAAAAAGAGCATAATCGGCGGGTCCATTTTTTACGATGATGCCGATGTTAAGAATATAGCTGGAATCCAGATGTCAGGGATGATCCATAAAGCCCCTTTGAATGCAGGATCAATCTCAGTGGCAAAAAAATATTGCAGCCAATTTAAGATAAATGCCAATACAATGGATATACTGGATTTTTTCGCATCAAAATTCCATGCCCGCCTTTATTATTTTGAACCGGATATTGTTTATTTTATGGATAATCGTAAGGGGTTTGGTTCCAGGGAAGAAGTTAAATTATGAGGTTTAAAAGTTTAAGACAAACCATAGAATTTCTTGAGAAACAGGGAGAGCTGATCCGGATTACCCAGGAAGTTGATCCCCATCTTGAAATGGCGGAAATCACCAGGCAGGTCCATGATGCAAAGGGGCCTGCCCTCTTGTTCACCAATGTTAAAAATGCCGGGTTCCCGGCCCTGTCCAATCTGTTCGGCACCTATGAGAGAACCCTGAAAATATTTGAGCCCCAACTTGCCCAGGTGAGATCCCTGGTGGATCTTAGGTCTGATCCCGGGGCCCTGTTAAGATCACCGGGAAAATCTATTGGAGCATTGAAAGCCCTGGTCCATGCCCTGCCGATCCGCAGTTCTGCGGCCAAGGTGCTTGGACATAGAACCCAAATTGACCAATTGCCAATGATTAAATGCTGGCCCAGGGACGGGGGGGGCTTTGTTCTTTTGCCCCAGGTTTTTTCAAATGATCCGGACAATGACTCTATTTTTAAATCAAACCTGGGCATGTACAGGATCCAGCTTTCCGGTAATGCCTATGAACCCAACCGGGAAATAGGGCTCCACTACCAGCTTCACCGGGGGATTGGGGTCCACCACAAAAAAGCTTTGGAGCAAAACCTCCCCCTGCGGGTCTCCATTTTCATCGGCGGTCCCCCTGCCCATACCCTGGCGGCGGTCATGCCACTGCCCGAAGGGGTTCCGGAGATCGCCTTTGCCGGAGCACTGGCCGGCCGAAACTTCCGGTATACATCAAAAAACGGGTTTTTCATCTCCAATGATGCAGATTTTTGTATCACTGGGATCATTGTCCCC
>DAOWDR010000083.1 GCA_030638935.1 Desulfobacteraceae bacterium
AGCTTCAAATATATCAAAGATGAAGAGGGCAAATCAGTGGATGAAGACGATCTGGACCAGATTGCAAAGGACAAGGATGCCATTGTCTATGCCGGGGAAAAATTCTGGTATGAAGATGACTGGGCAGCCCTTTACCAACGGGACGGCAAAGAGGAAAAGGTCTATATGTATGAATTTGAAAATGAAGGGGGCAGCCTCTCTTTAACCATTGAAGAATGGACCGGCTCGGGCCGGGATGAATACAAAATCTACCTTTCCAAATCTGTGGAGCCCGAACAAATCACCATCATGAGCAAAGGAGCAGCAGGGGATGATCTCCTATAAAACAAACAAAGAGGCCCTAACCGGGACAGGCCTCGGGGGTCAGGGTCTAAAAGCCGGAATAGATCCAGGCCCGGCCCGGAAAAGACCAACCCGGACAAGACTAAGCCCTATAATCCGTTGCTTAATCATGGCCCTGATGTTAACGGCCCTGACAGGATGCGGCAAAGGCCTTCCCGATGATATCAAAAAAAATGCCAAAGCCGTTCCCGATTCCATTGAAGCGGCTCAAAAGGATATTAAAAAAACCAGGGAAAAATTTGCAAGCCTCAAAAAATCGGTAAAATTTAAACCGATTGCGGCCTATGCCCAAAAAGAAAACTGGGATCAAATGTTTGCCAAAGCAGGCCAGGAGCTTTCCCGGGCCGGGGACCTTTATAAAAAAGATTTGCTCCCTTTGGTGAAAAAAAATAAACCGGAATTAGCTCCCCAGGTCCTTGTCCAGACAAAACGGATCAACCAGGTCATCCAGGAGGCCAGGCAACAGGCCAATGGCCCCATAAACAGGTTTTTACGTATCAGGGAGGCCATGGACAATACCGATGACATCCATTCAAAAGCCGGAACCATTGACCAAAAAATTATCACCCGGGTAACAAATTTAAAAACCGGGCCAGTGGCAAAGGCCCGGGATAAGTTCCCCGATTCTGTGGGAAATATTGATTCCCGGTTTGCCCCTTTTCTTAAAATACTCCAGGACACAAAAACCCGGCTTAAGGTCATAAACAAGGAGTATGCAGCCCACACATCCAAGGGGAATGCCGACTATGCCGCCTTTATAGACAATGCCGATGCCCTGTCCCGGGATTTTAAAACCCTTGGGCAAACTGCGCCTGTATTTGAGCGGGATCTGGACCAGCTCTATGAAAGTTATACAAAGGTTCTCCAGGACATGAAGTCAGACTATTATGTCACCATTAAACGGGAATCCTGGGACGAAAACTCAGACTATTATAATCCCAGGTTTGCCACCTTTCAACGCCAGGTGTCACCATCGGTATATGACAGTTTAACTGAAAACGACCTGGAAACCATTGCGGCCCTGTCTCCGGGATTCACCGGACTTAAGTTTTCAAACAAGATCGGTAATACCTGGGAAAAATTGACCATCAATCCCACGGAGCAATGGCCGGCAAGAAATCACAACGCCGCATCCTTCTGGCTTGAAGATACCAAAGAGATCTATTACCACAAATATTTAAAGGAAGAAAACGGGGAGACCAGTGAAACCGACTGGATCAAAGTCGACCCCTCCTTTTATGAACAAAACCTGGAATTTCTTGGCATGGCAATCCTGTCAAAACCCTTTGGAGTCTTTGAGCAGGACCGTTTGACCCAGGCCACCCCGCCAGGCATGGCCTATGTGGGCAATGACAAGTATGGGGAATGGAAAAAGGATGGACAAGGCACAAGCTTCTGGTCCTGGTATGGCAGGTACGCTTTATTCTCCCATCTTTTCTTTTTTCCCCCATCCTATTTTCACTATGGGTCATGGAACGGCTGGCGAAATAACTACGGGCACAAGCCATATTTTGGGAAAACCCAAAACGGAAATCAACAATATGGTACCAGGGGCAGCTTTGTGAAACAATCACCCAAATACCAGAGCAGCAATTTTTCAAAAACAGGCGGTTTTAAATCCCAGTCTGCTTCTGTCAGAGGCGGAGGGTCAAAACTTCGCGGCGGCGGCCCCAAAGCCAAGGGCAAATAACTTTAAGGAGATTACACATGAATATCGCACCAATTCTCGCAGGTATCAGCCAGGGATTTATCTATGCTCTGACCTGTATTTTCTTTATATGGCTGGTCAAACAGGTGGATGACTGGCGGACCAAGGATTTTGATGATGACCGTCATATTGATGACGGGAACCTGGCTGTGGGTCTGAGGCGGGCAGGGCTTTACCTTGGCATTGCCATTGCCCTTTCAGGAGCATTGTCCGGATCATCGGGAGGATTTTTCCTAGACCTTATCCATCTCATGGTGGACGGACTTATTATTACCGGATTACTTTTTTCATCCCGGTTCATCAATGATTTTATCATGATGGGCCACCTGAACAATGATCTTGAATGCATCAAGGAGTTCTCCCTGGATGACGGGCGAAAAATAACTGGCAATACCGCAGTTGGGGTTGTGGAAGCCGGCATGTACATTGCCACGGGATTTATACTCAACGGCAGTCTTTCCGGCGGGGGCGGAACCTTTTTCCAGTCCCTTGTCTCTGCCCTCCTCTTTTTTATCCTGGGACAGATGGCCCTGCTGGCATTTGGTTTTATCTATGAACTGATCACCCCCTTTAATGTCCGGGAAGAGATCAAAAAAAATAATCTGGCTGCCGGCATCGCCCTGGGCGGAATTCTCGTTGCCCTTGGAATCATCCTCATGGGAAGCATATCCGGCCCCTTTACCGGATGGGGAAACGATTTGGCAGGGTTTGGAATTTATACGGTGTACGGCATAGTCATGCTCCTGGCCTTAAGGAGTGTAATTGACAGGATTATTCTGCCAACCACCAACCTGGCCACGGAAATACAGGAAGACAGGAATATAGCCGCCCTGATCGTGGTTGAAGGTGCCATTGTAGCGGTTGCCGTGATAATTTCCTATTCCATGTAACCTAAGGTATTCCGCAAAAAAAATGACAACCAAGCAAAATCCGTTTAATTTTGCCTCTTTCCTGCTTGCCGCCTGCATGTTTGCCAGCGGGGCCTGCGGCATCATCCTTGAATATATCCAGGCAAGCCTGGCCTCCATGATCCTTGGCAACGCCTTTGAGCAATGGGCCATGGTCATAGGACTCATGATGTTCTGGATGGGATTCGGCAGCCTGATCCAGGTGCGGATTGCAAAACCGTACCTGGTCCATGCCTTCATAGGCATTGAGATTGCCCTGGCACTGGTCGGTGGATTTTCCCCCACCCTCACCTACCTTTCCTACGGGTATACTGCCCACTACAGCCTGGTTCTCTACTTTTTTGTCAGTTTTATCGGTATCATGATAGGGCTTGAGATCCCGGTGATCATCCGAATTAATAATGATTTCAGCAAGGAACTGTCCACAAATCTTGGAAATATCCTTTCTGCAGACTATATAGGCAGCCTGATCGGATCATTAATCTATGTGTTTTTGATACTGCGGTATATACCCATCACCGAAGCCGCTTTTTTAACAGCCGGCATGAATTTTTTCCTGGCCCTTGTTACCTTTGTTTATTTTACAAAAAAAAAGCTGATCCCAAAAAATCTTTACCTTTTTCTAATCATGGGATTCACCTTTTTGGCCATCATTTACGGATATTTAAACAACCGGGACTGGCAGGTTAAAATCGAGCAGCCCCTCTATGACGACCACATTGTATTCAGCAGCACCAGCCGATACCAGCATATTGTCATAACCCAGTACAAGCCCTTTGATGAAATCCGCCTCTTTTTAAACGGCAACCTCCAATTATGCAGCACGGACGAGGAGCGGTACCACGAACCCCTGGTCCACCCGGCCATGGCATTGGCCAAGGTAAGGGAACGGGTTCTCATCCTGGGAGGGGGAGACGGGTGCGCCCTGCGGGAGGTCTTAAAATACGATGCCGTCAAAGAGGTGATGCTGGTGGACCTGGACCCTGCCATGACAAAACTTGCCACAACCCACCCCTTGTTGACCCGGATCAATAAAAACGCCTTCAGGGATGCCAGGATCATAACTTCGCCGGGAAAGGGGGTGACCCCTGGTCCCGGCCGGCAGATTTATATGAACACAACAGATAACCGCCGTTCCTCCGCCACTCCCGAGACCCGTTACCTGGCCGATGTTAAGGTCATGAATATTGATGCCGACAAATTTTTAGAAAATATCCCAGGCTTTTGGGATGTGATCATTGTTGACATGCCCGATCCTTCCACCCCGGAGCTTGCCAAGCTCTATTCAAAACAATTCTACAAAAAAATCAAATTGCATTTATCCCAAAACGGGATCATGGTAGTCCAGTCCACCTCCCCCTATCTGGCAAAGGAAAGTTTTTTGTGCATCGGGCGAACCATTGAAAGCGCCGGTTTCACAATTTTGCCCTTCCATGAGAATGTTCCAAGTTTCGGTGACTGGGGCTGGCACCTGGCCTGGAATCCGGCCATACAAAAAGCCAAAATCATGGATCGGATTAAAACCCTAAAATTTTCTGCTGACACCAAATTTCTAACTCCGGATCTGTTCAGAAGTCAATTGATCTTTGGCAAAAGCCAGCTTGAAACCAAGAGACAAGAAATCAACACAATTCTTTATCCTGTATTACTCTCCATTTACAACCATGAATCCTGGCTGCTGGAGTAAGGCTTCGGGCCTGGGATTCACAAGGTAAAGATGTAAAGCTGAAAATTTCGTGCAAATCACAGCAGGATGGTATAAAAAATATTAGGAGACCCTCTCCTTAAACCAAAACTCAATGGGAGAACTGTTTTTGATTTATTTTTTAAAGGCCATTATCAGGGCAGGATTAAAACGCAGGGGTATCACCCTTGTGGGCACATACATGCTCCTGCTTCTGGTTTCCAGTATTTTAATCTCCCTGGTCGAACCTGTGGGCACAGCCCTGACAAGCTTTGATCAGGCCTTGTGGTGGAGTATTGTAACCTCCACCACCGTTGGATACGGCGACCTGTACCCGGTTTCCACGGCCGGCAGAATTGTGGCTACAATTCTGCCAATCTTCATGGGTATCGGAATTGGAGCGGCCTTTATCACCCATATGGCATCCTATTTGATTGAAAGGAGAGATAAAAAAATGCACGGAGAAAAACCCTATAAAGGATCCTGCCACATTCTTCTGGTGGGGTATACCGAAGAAACAGAACACCTGGTGGAACAGATTCAAAATGATGAGACCAATGCAACCCGGGACCTGGTGCTGCTGGCCGATATCCCCCGACACCCCCTACCGGAACTTGAAAATCTAATTTTTGTCAGAGGCCGGCCTGACAAAATTCAGACCCTGACCCGGGCCAATACCGGTCAAGCAGACCGGATTATCATTCATACGGGAAGCGACGAACAAAGCCTTTTTGCCCTGATCAACGCCCTGGGGTTAAAAAAGGAGACCTGCGAAGTTACAGTCCGCTGCCTTTCAAGCCAGGCTCTGGACACCTTTTCCAGTGTTCCCGGAAACTTTGAAACCATTATGCAGATGACAGCGGAAATGATGGTTCAGGCCATGCAGGACAAGGTCCATATTCCCCTTCAGATCCTGTTAAGAAATGAAGATGACAATGAAGAGATTTACTATGTGGTGGTACCAGAAAGCACCCCTGGCCTTGAATGGTGGGATCTGCATAATTATCTGAAAGAAAAGTATGGGCACCTGAGCTTTGCACTGAGAAAGCCCGACGGCGAGGTGATGGTGAATCCACCGGCCAATGAACCCGTTTTCAAGGGATATGGAATCTGGCTCATTGCACTCAACCGGCCCATGAATCTGGCCTGGCCCGGTTAAAGGATACAGGCCCATGGAACTGATTCAAAAACCAAAGCTGTCTGAATATTTTATTGATACTACCTGTTCTGTGACCGGGGTCACTATTCACAGCAGCCATCAATGGACTGATATACACCTGGCCCGGGACTATTCAGTCACCTTTCATCTAATAAATAACAATATTTTAAGTGCTTATCCCAGGGGAACAATCAGCTACGAAGGCACCAGGGAATTGTTCAGAAATTATGACCAGTTTCTGGATGCCGTAGGCCTTGCCAATTCCACTTTCATTGAAATTTCAGACTATAGCCAAATCACCAATATCCCCTCCAAAAGAACCCGGATTAAGGTTCTTGCACTGTTGGCAGAAAAAATTGAAAAAGGATTTTTAAAAGGGCATTTTGTCTACAATGTGCCCAAGCACATAAAATGGATGTACAATATCGGAACACGCCTGAAAAGGCCGGGAATCCCCATGGAAGCAGTGAACAACTATGCCGCTGCCATACAAAAAGCACAGGGAATCCACAAGGGAAGGTTAAAGTCCTCTTCCCTTTTCCAGAGGGTGCTAAATAAATTATCCTTCAAAAATAAATCCCAGACCCGTGCCGAAGAGA
>DAOWDR010000010.1 GCA_030638935.1 Desulfobacteraceae bacterium
ATTATTGAATATAATGATATTGAAGCATTCCCCGGTGAAGAAGAGTTTGTTCTGGAGGATGATGATGTTGAACTGGATGCCTTGCTGGAAGAGGATGGTGATACAAAAGAAGATGAGATGAAAGAAATCGATTCTGAAGATGATACCCCGAAATTCACCCCGGAAGATACCTCTGAGCACGAGAATTAAAATTAATATGAAAATTAAAATTAAACAGATTGTCCTTAACGCTGCCAAAAAAGCGTTTGAACAGGGGGAGCTGCCCTCTGACAAAATTCCCGCCATGGACATAGAAGAGCCGAAACATGGTTCCCAGGGGGATTTTTCAAGCAATTTTGCCATGGTGTCCGCCGGTATTCAGAAAATGGCGCCGAAAAAAATTGCCCAAATTCTTGTTTCAACAATTGAATCCATGGATTCAATTGATTATATTGAAAAAATTGAAGTGGCAGGGCCTGGTTTTATTAATTTTTTTCTTTCCAATGCAGCCTGGCATCCTGTGGTGGATACTATTCTTGAACAGGACAAACTGTTTGGGGCCTCGGACATGGGGCGGGGGCAAAAAGTTCAGGTGGAATTTGTCTCTGCCAACCCCACAGGCCCGCTCCATGTAGGCCATGGAAGGGGGGCTGCGGTTGGGGATTCTGTGGGAAATATTCTGACCTTTGCAGGGTTTGATGTTCAGAAGGAATACTATATCAATGATTCCGGCCGGCAGATTCGAACCCTTGGCACCTCTGTATGGCTCAGGCTTTTGGAAATGGAAGGCAAAAAAATTCAGTTCCCGGAGGATTGTTACAAAGGGGATTATATAAAAGATCTTGCCCGAAAGATGCTTGAAAAAGAGGGAAATGATTTTTCTAATGGGGATGAAGAAACTGCTATTCCCCTGTGTGCAACCTTTGCTGCCAATGAAATACTGGGTGGCATAAAATCGGATCTTGCTGATTTTGGAGTGCTTTTTGATCAATGGTTCAGTGAACAGAGTCTCTATGATTCAAATCGTGTGCAAAAGGCCATTGAGGATTATAGGGCAAAGGACCTGATCTATGAAGATGAGGGTGCCCTCTGGTTTCGCACCGAGGATTTCGGGGATGAAAAAAACAGGGTGGTTGTCAGGAACAATGGGCTTACCACCTATTTTGCCTCTGATATTGCCTATCACAAGGAGAAATATGAGCGGGGCTTTGACCGGGTGATTGATGTGTGGGGGGCAGACCACCATGGATATATTAAAAGGATTGATGCCTCTGTGGTTGCATCGGGCAGAAAAAGTGAACAATTTGAGGTGATTCTTGTTCAGCTGGTCAACCTGCTCCGGGGGGGCAAACCTGTTCAGATGTCCACAAGGTCCGGGGAGTTTGTTACCCTGAAGAATATTGTTGATGAAGTGGGAAAGGATGCGGCAAGGTTCATGTTTTTGAGCCGGAGCTATGATTCCGGCCTGGAATTTGACCTTGAACTGGCCAAACAGAAAAATTCCGATAACCCGGTGTATTATGTGCAGTATGTCCATGCCAGAATTACGGGGATTCTTTTAAAGGCCAAGGAAGAGGGGCTGATTGACCAGATTGATTTTCAAAGGAGTGAACACCTTGACTTGCTGACGGCATCCGAAGAAATAAACCTGATCAAAATTTTGGCCGGGTTTAAGGAGCAGGTTGAAAAAAGTGCAGACACCCTTCATCCCCATGTTATATTTACCTATTTGATGTCCCTTGCTTCGGCCTTCCATGGATACTACAATAAACACAAGGTTATAACAGAAGACAAGGAGCTTTCCAGGGCCAGGCTTGCCCTGGTTCTGGCGGTTAAAAAAGTCATCCGGAACGGCCTTGTTCTTTTGGGTGTTTCAGCTCCGGAAAGAATGTAGCCCTATGTTGTCCTTTAAGGGGATTTTAAAGTACGCAGTTTATTTGTTTATTGGGGGATGGATGTTTTTTTTGGGCATCATGGTTGGCAGGGGAACCTCTCCTGTCACATTTGATACTGGGAATTTCCAGAAACGCCTGGAAACAATTGCCAGGGAGTTTGGAAATCCCGATTCCCCCGGGGAAAAAATGGATCTTAAGTTCTATGATGCTCTTAATAAACCTGTCCTACAGGAAGTGACAGGGAAACAAAATAAGTTCAATGAGATTATTCCCAAAAAGGAAACAGGGCCGCTGGTGGTCCAGATGCCTTCAACTGCTGTCCCCGTAAAAACCAGTCGGAAAACAGCCACACTGAACAAGACGGCCTTAAATAAATCCCTTTTCAAGGATAAAGGCTCCATTTCAAAAGGGGCAAAAGGGACAAAGAAAGAAAAACAAATTTCTGCAAAGGCTGCAGGAGAGCTATCCGGAGAAAAACTTAGAAAAGTACCTTTGAAAAAAATAACAAATAAAAAGTTATCTAAAATTGAAGATTCTTCGGAGAAAACAAAGGAATCCTTGGCAGGTGTGAAGGTAATGCCGGGTATGTATACCATTCAGGTTGCGGCCTACAAATCATTTACCGATGCTGTTACCCAGATGGCTATTCTGGAAAAAAAAGGATTTGCCTCCTACCGAACCCTGGGGAAAAAGCAGGGTGTTACCTGGTACAGGGTACGGGTGGGGTCCTTTTCCACCCGGGATGAAGCAAACCTATATCTTGGAAAATTAAAACAAGCCAAAATTGATGCAATGATTATAAAGAAGGAATAATGATGAAGATATCTAAGGACGAAATTGAAAAGATCGCCCACCTTGCCCGGCTGGATATTGATGACCCGCTAAAAGAGAGGCTGTCCGGACAATTAAGTCATATCCTGGATTATATAGATAAGCTTAAGGATGTAGATGTGGAAGGGGTGATCCCTTCCTCTGGTACTGCATTTCTAAATAATGTATTAAGGGAAGATACTCCTGGAGTATCCCCCGGACCAGAGGTGACCCTGGCCAATGCGCCGGAGCGGGATGAAGATTTTTACACGGTGCCCCGGGTTGTAAAATAAGTCGATATTTAAATATCCCGCATTTATAGATAAGGAACAAATTGAATGGATTTACATGCACTTACCATTGGAAAGGCCCGGGAACTACTATCTCAAAGCAAAATCTCCTCTGTTGAACTGACCCGGGCCCTGCTTGACCGGATTGATCTATATGATGACCGCATTGGAGCCTTTATCACCGTGGACAAAGAGGCTGCCCTGGCCCAGGCTTTGGCAGCTGATGAGCAGATTGCCAAAGGGAATCAGACTCCCTTCACCGGTATCCCCATTGCCCTGAAAGATCTTTTGTGCACCCGTGGAGTAAAAACCACCTGTGCCTCAAAAATACTTGGCAATTTTGTTCCCCAGTATGACGCCACTGTGGTGGCAAAATTAAAAAAGGAGAATGCCGTCCTGATTGGCAAGACCAACCTGGATGAATTTGCCATGGGTTCCTCCACTGAAAATTCCGCTTTTAAAATTACCAGAAACCCCTGGAATGAAGATCATGTGCCCGGAGGATCCAGCGGCGGGTCTGCGGCTGCCGTGGCTGCCCAGTTTTGCTGTGGCTCCCTGGGGACAGATACCGGCGGATCAATACGCCAGCCTGCTTCCCATTGCGGAGTTGTGGGGCTTAAACCCACCTACGGCAGGGTTTCCCGCTTTGGTCTTGTTTCCTACGCCTCTTCTTTGGATCAGATAGGTCCCATTACCCGGGATGTTAGGGATGCGGCCATGATGATGAATTTGATCTGCGGCAATGATCCAAAGGATTCCACCAGTGCCAAGGTGGATGTGCCGGATTTTACAGGGGCCCTGAACCAATTTGAAGCCAATTCCCTTAAAGGAATGAAGGCTGGTGTCCCTAAAGAATATCTTGGGGTGGAGGGGATTGACCCCGAGGTGTCGGCCATGTTTGACCGGGCCAAAAAGGTGCTTGAAAGTTTAGGGGTTGAAATTGTTGAGATATCCCTGCCCCATACCCAATATGTTGTTGCAGCCTACTACATCATAGCCCCCTGTGAAGCCAGCTCAAATCTTGCCCGGTTTGACGGGGTGAGATACGGGGTCAGGGATAGCGAACCCGACGATCTCATTGAGATGTATAAAAAAACCAAATCTCAAGGATTTGGCCCCGAGGTCCAGCGCAGGATAATCATCGGCACCTATGCCCTGTCCGCCGGGTATTATGATGCCTATTACGGCCGGGCATCCCAGGTAAGAACCCTGATCATGGAAGATTTTTCAAAGGCCTTTGAACAATGCGATTTTATTTTATCACCTGTGGCGCCAACCCCTGCCTTTAAAATAGGTGAAAATACAGGGGACCCTTTGACCATGTATTTGAGCGATATTTTTACCCTGTCTGCCAATATGGCAGGGATTCCCGGCATTTCCGTTCCCGCAGGATTCTCTGCAAAAGGGCTTCCCATGGGTATTCAGATGATGGGAAAGCACTTTGATGAGATTTCCCTTTTGCGGGCCGGTTTTGGTTTTGAGCGGGCCCTTGATTTGAAAACAGATTTTCCCGTTCTTTAGGAAACAAGGAGGTCATGGTGACAAATATTCACCCCCAGGGAGAGGCACTGAAAAAGGCGATTCAATGGATTTCTGAAAAAAGAAAGGAAGATCCTGAAACCAATCCGGCCAAATGGGTTGATCAGGCGGCATTCCAATTTGATTTAAGCCCAAAGGATTCTGAATTTTTGCTTAGGTTTGTTAACCAGAAAAACATCTGAAAAGATTAAATCTGAAAAGGGCTGAGACTGACAAATGACCCGGATTCGAATTTTACCCGAGATCCTGTCCAACCAGATTGCCGCAGGTGAGGTGGTCCAGCGCCCCTCTTCCGTGGTAAAAGAATTGGTAGAAAACAGCATAGATGCCAATGCCAGAAGGATCACCGTGGAAATTGAACAGGGGGGCAAATCCCTGATTAGGATTTCAGATGACGGCTGCGGTCTTGACAGGGACGAAGCCATGCTATCCATTGAGCGGTATGCCACCAGTAAAATTTTTACCAAGGAGGATCTGTTTTCCATTGCAAGCTTTGGTTTTCGGGGGGAGGCTCTGCCCTCCATTGCATCGGTGTCAAGGTTTGTCCTTGTTTCCAGAACATCTTCTTCTGATGTCGGAACAAAGGTTGAGATAGCCGGGGGTAAGCTTGTAAAGGTTTCCGATGAAGGGGCCCCTGTGGGAACCCTGGTGGAGGTGAGACAGCTTTTTTTTAATACACCGGCCAGAAGAAAATTTCTAAAGGGTGACACCACCGAGGCCGGTCATATTGCCGACACCCTGTCCGGTCTGGCCCTTGGCAATCCTGATTTGGGATTCCGCCTGTTTATGAATAAAAAACTGGTGAAAAATTTTCCCCCTGGGCAAACGCTGTTCCAGCGGTCTCTGGCGGTGTTGGGAAAGGATGTGGTCAATAAGCTTTACCCCGTCAAGGGGATTGAACAGGATGTCCGGGTGTCCGGGGTCTGCTCCAACCCTCTTGTTACAAGGAGTACATCCAGCCGGATTTATCTGTTTGTCAATAACCGGTTGGTCCATGACCGGGGAATTGTGGCGGCCATATTTAAAGGGTACCAGGGACGGATCATGAAGGGGCGCTTCCCCATGGGGGTTTTCTGTGTGCAGTTGCCCTTTGACCAGGTGGATGTCAATGTTCATCCGTCCAAGCGGGAAATTAAATTTTTATTGCCCGGCCCTGTTTATCAGGCCGTGGGGGCGGCGGTGGAAACAGCCCTGGTTGCTGCCCAGGAAAATCTGATATCCTATGCACGGGCCCAAATTAAATCTCCGCCTACCCCTGAACAAAATCTTGAAGATCCCATTCCATCTATGGAAACCGGAACTGCCGCCCCCTGTGTTTATCCTTCTGAACAATTTATAAACAGGCAATTTGAAAACAGGCAATTTGAAAACAGAGAAAAGGACCAGGTGGCCCAGCCGGTCCTTGAGTGGGGGATTGGGGGCAGAGCCGGGGCAGGGGAAAATGTGCCGGCTTACAAAAATCATTTGCCGACTGTTTTGGGCAGGGACTGTCTGTCAGATGAGCAAATTCATTCGCAGTTTTCTGTTCTGGGTCAGGTCATGGGCACCTATATTGTGGCTGAAAAAGAAAATACCCTGGTTCTGATAGACCAGCATGCCGCCCATGAAAGGGTGGTCTATGAACGTCTGAAAAAGCGGTATCAGGGGCTTGGGGTCCAGAGCCAGGAGCTTCTGGTTCCGGAAGTTCTGGACCTGGGTCATGGGGAGGCCGATTGTTTGACATCCATTATGGAAAAATTGTCAGATATGGGGCTCAGAATCGAACCCTTTGGGGGGACTACCTTTGTGATAAAGGCTGTTCCCCTTCTTTTAGAGGAAAGGGATTTAAAACCCCTTGTTTTGGAACTTATTGAATCTTTTATGGAAAATAGGGTTTTAAATGAGAGCTGGCAGGACAGCTGTCTCATCTCCATGGCCTGCCATTCGGCCCTGCGGGCAAATAAAACAATGACCCTCCGGGAAATGGAAACACTTTTGGAAGATCTGGAAAAATGTGACAATCCTTTGAATTGCCCCCATGGTCGTCCCACCCTTGTCAGTTTTGATGGGCTGCAATTAAAAAAGCTGTTTAAAAGACTTGTTTGATGGAGGGGTATAATGCCGGGATCCTCTATATGATTTTATGCTTGCAGGAATATTTGAAGGACGATATATAAAAACCAAGTGCAGGAAGTGAAACCAAAAATTTGGCAGGCTTATCTGTGGTTATTATTAAGATTTATTTATTAAGGAGCAGTATGTTGAAACCCAGTAAACTGATAAAAAAAGTGGGCTTGTTTCTGACGGCTTTGTTGATCCTAACGGTATTGATCGTCAATATCGGTGTTTGTGCCGGTCCACCCAAAAAAGTGGCGATTTTCCCCTTTACCATGAATTCTTCCCAGGATCTTGTTTTTTTGCAGAACGGTCTTTTTTCCATGCTTTATTCCCGGCTTTCAGACCCTGGAAAAGTCGATGTGCTGGACCGGGAAGCCGTTGATCAGTATTTGGAATCCTCTGCCACAAAAGGAAGTTTAAACGAGTCCCAGGCCCGGATTATCGGCGCCAATATGGGGGCGGATTATATTATTTTTGGTAGTCTGACCTATTTGGGCGAGGGTGCCAGTCTGGATGCCAGCATGGTGGATATCACAGGCAAGGGCATAACCCTCTTTTTTTGTGAGCAGAGTAAGAATTTGGGGGGTGTGGTTTCCCTGGTGAACAGTTTTGCCGGAGATATCAACCAAAAGGTGTTTCATAGGGTTACCAATAATAAGCTCTCTGCCAAGCCGGTTCCCAAGGCACCCGAGTCCTCGGTCCCTTTGCAACAGGCCGGTGGCAAGGCCGTGGTTGGTGGCGGACTGATGGCCATACAACAGGGCTACCAGCAGGGCGAACAGCAGGGGTTTAGCACCCACCTTAACTTTCAGGGGGTTATTGGGGCCATGGCAGTGGGTGATTTGAATAAAGATGGCAGGGTTCAGGTAGTAACTGCAACCGACAGCGATCTTTTTATTCACCAATTGGAAGGAAACCGGCTTGTCCAAATGGAAAAACTTAAGTTCAGTTCCACAAACCGCATCGTTTCCCTTGATATTGCCGATATAAATAAAAACGGGTATCCTGAAATTTTTGTGACCAGCCTGACCGTCCACAGGGACGGGGTGCAGTCCTTTGTTGTGGAGTATGACGGTGCCCGGTATATGACCATAAATGAAGGCGAAGCCACCTATTACCGGGTTATAAAAACTCCAGAGAATTCAAGTGTTCTCCTGGGCCAGGATCACGGGAGCAATCCTTTTAACGGCCGGATTTATACCATGATGGCAGCAGGAAATGCCTATAAAAAGGGAAAAAGTATCCGGACACCCAGGAACACATCTGTCCTATCCCTTGCCCGGGGTCCGGTGACCTCAGCAAATGCCGATGAATATGTGATGATCAATGAACACGGCCGTTTGGTGGTGGCCAATGACAGCGGCAGTACAAGTTGGGCAAGTACTAAAAGATACGGATTGACCGGACATTTCTGGCTTCTGCCCAGAAATGATATAGATGCTTCTTTTCAGGAACGGCTCCATCTTAATCCCCGGATTAAATTTTATGATATCGGTTCCGACGGTAAGCAGGAATTGTTTGTCGTGAAGAACAATGAATTTGGTGGCGGGGCTTTTGGCCGGCATAAACGATTTAAGAACGGACATGTCCAGATGCTTTCCTGGAACGGGATTGCCATGGCACCTGTGCTTCAGACCGCAACCGTCCCGGGCTGGATTTCTGACTTTACCATAGCTGATATGGATGGGGACGGGGTGGATGAATTGATCGTCTCTGTGGTGAACCATAGCAAGCAGTCCGTGATTTCAAAACCAAGCTCTTCGAGTATTATTTCTTATAAACTATAGAGAGCCTGTGTAAGAATCCTGTTATCTGACGGGCTGGAGAACCAAAAAAGGGGCAGTGTGTTATGCACACTGCCCCTTTTCATGCTTTGAGCTTAACCTTTTTTAAAAAGATGATTGATTATCTTTAGCAATAAAGCTCTGACTTATAATTCTGCTTGTCTTTGTTCCAAAACTTCCTTTTGAACTTACAATTGTAAATATGATCTCTTTTTTGCCGTTGGTATCCATATCGGCAATGGTAAAATCACTGATATATCCAACAATTTTCTGTGTACTTCCCTGTGTGTCCATACCCAGTTCATTCCATAAAAGAGATTCTATGCGACCTTTGTCATATGTGCGGAGTTTTGAAAACAAGCCTTTTGAGGCATCATTATTTTTAATGGTAATAAGGCTTGTTTTGCCGTCCTGATAAAGATCTGCAGCAAATATTCTTTGCTGCAAATATATTCTGTCCATCTGGTATCCGTCATCTTTTGTATATCTCATGCCTTTATACTCAATATAGGATTCGCTTCCCCCATATTTTTCAGGGCTTGTAAAAAGTTGGTTCCCTTCAGAAGAATAAATGGAAAGATTTCCTTTCAGATCAAGCAGGGCAATAGTTTCTTCGCCGTTGTTCATAAAATCGCCAAATGCAAGCCCAAAAATATTATCGGCAAAAGGAAAAGATAGGTTTGAGGGAGAGAGTCCGCCTGTTTTATCCATTTTTAATTCAAAGATTCCCGTTGCAAATTTATTTGAACTATTCACCTTTGTTTTTTGTCCAAGCAATATTCTGCCATTGTTTTTTTTCTCAACCGCCCGTAAAAGCCATTTAATATTATCAGCAGTTTTGATCAGGCCAGATGTGCTCCATTTATATAAAGAGGAGGCTGGGCTTAAGGTTTTTTCGTTAATCGATGTGATGAATATCTCTTTGGTTCCATCATTGTCAAGATCAATAACATCAACAAACAAATGTCTTTTATTCTTGCCTGCAATCCTGATCTCTGATAATTTTTTAAAGCTGTTGTCTGTCCGGCGAAAAACCTGAATACTATTGTTGGATAAAATAATGGTTTCATTTTTTGAATCATTATCAATATCAGACACTGCAATGCTTTTAATTTTAGCATCAAAAAACATGCTTTTCCATATCACAGGTTTCCGGATATCAGCAGACCTCTGCTGATATCCATTTTCAGATTCGCCTCTAAAAACATTTGCCGGCCTAAGATTGAAAACTTCTGTTCTTATCCTTTCAGCAAACAGATCAATATGCTTTAATACATCCCCTTTATTATTTCCAACCTGGGTGAAAACAAGTTCCTCTTTGCCTGAATCTGCATTGATCAATTTTGCTTCTGTACTGACACTGTCTCCAAAGAAAAATATGGTTCCTTCAAGGATATAGTCAGCTTTTAAATTTTTTAGTTCTTCTTTCCCAGGTGAAACAGCAAATGATTGCCCCGGTATTTTAAGCCTTGTTTCAAGCATGTGGACAATCCCTTTTGCAAGGAATTCAAGCTTTTCCTGGGATTCAATTTTAAAGGGAAGCACTATTATTTTTTTCTCTAAGGATGCAGATACAAGACCAGGAAAAATCAGGAAAAAAAACAATATAAGAATTTTAAGTTTAAAAAAATTTTTGTTCAATGTCATATCCTTTATTCTAAAAACTGCTATTTATAATACTTAAATTTTTTTAAAAAGTTATTATACCATGCTTTGTGTAATGTAAAGATAAATAAATGTGGTTTTTTGGTGTTTTAAACCTTATAAATATCTGCTTTAATAGATTTAATCATGCTCTGCCGGGTAAAAAAAATGGAAAAAATGGTTTTCAGGCTTGACCTTGATACTAAATTCGAATATAGGTAATGAAATTCTGCTTTATTTTATATGGATAAGGCAGGACAAGCGATTTGATCTGCTTTCAGCAATTGTTGCTCTAATTCAGGTCAAGTGTATTTTAAATTTTCTTTTAAAAGGAAGAAAAGATGAAAAAATTATTTTTTGCAGTACTTGTAACATTGATCGGGCTTGCTTTTACAGCTCCGGCCTTTGCGATTGATCATCAGTTTGGCGGCTATTGGCGCGTGAGAATGTACACACAAAAGAATTTTGACGGATCCAGCGAGGTAACTGGAGCCGCAACCACTACCTATGCTGTAACATCTACCGATGGTGCTACTGTTACTTTAACACCTACTACTACCTATGCTAATGGTGACGTAGCTGTAGCAGACACCAGAACACGTCTTTATTACACAGCGGTATTCAGTGATAATTTCAAATTTGTAAACAAATTTGAAATGGATGCTACCTGGGGATCTGGTTCATCCTACGGTGACATCGGTGCTGATGGTGTAAACGTAGAAGTCAAAAATTCTTATGCAGAATTTAATACTGCTGGCGCCCTTTTCCGCGTTGGTACCCAGGCTGGCGTACTTCATCGTGGTTTTGTTTTTGATGATGATTTTTCAGGTGTTGTAGCAGCCGTTGGTCCGGTTACCTTTCTATATGCTAAGATCTCAGAGGCCGACGATAATGTTTCAGGTGATGCTGCTTTCTATCATGTAAACGCTGCCTTTGATCTTGGTGCTGTAAAATTAACCCCTACTTTTACTTATTATGATCTGGCTGATGATGATCACCAATGGATTTTGGGTCTTGATGTTGACAACGAAATTTTTTGGGCTACACTTCTTTATAATGGCGGAGAAACAGACAACGACGACGCTTCTGCATATCTTGTTGCAGCAGGTGCCTCCTTTAATGTCAGCGATATGATCGGTATCCATGGCCAGGGTTTTTATGCCACAGGCGATGATAATGCTGCCGACGACGATATTGATAATTTCATGGATTTTAATACGGGACAATGTTATTATTGGTCAGAGATCATGGGTTATGGTACCTTTGATAACCAGGCCTCTAATGGTTCTCCTGCCGGCGCAATCTCAAATATTTTTGCTTTGAATATGGGTCTAACCGTTGCTCCGGTTGAAAAACTTAAACTGTCAGCTGATCTATGGTATGCTCAGTTAGTTGAAGATGATGCTAATGGTTATGATGATCTTGGTGTAGAAGTTGATCTTAAAGCTACATATGAGCTTGTTGAAGGCCTGAACCTTGATGTTGTCGCTGCGATGCTGTTTGCCGGCGATGCCACCACTAACAATGATGTAAATGATGAAAATCCATGGGAAGTTGGAACTCGCTTGAGCTTGAGCTTCTAATTTGCTAATTATCATTTAGTTAGATTTGTTACAAATCAAAGCCGGACGATGTATCTGATTTTTCAGTGCATGTCCGGCTTTTTTTGTATAATGGATCACATAATCTGAACCTGTTAGTATATAACACCAAGCCCAAAGTCCAAATCATTTCGCAAAATACAGCAATTATAGGTCACCAACTAATACAAAACCGAACTATTTAGAAATGATGACTCAAAGAAAGCCAGGACCCGTTCCAGCCAGGTCACCTTACACGCTCTGGGCTTGGATCTGTTTTACAACTTCTAAATTCGCTTCACTAAACAGCAAAAACTGCGGGCAAGTATGTCCTCAAACAGTTTGCTGTTTTACGTTCCGCTTCATTAAGAATTTGTAAAAATAGATCCAAAATCCGCCGCTTTGTAAGGCAACCTGCCCTCCACTGGAAATTGCGGTTTATTTTAAGACCTCTTTAAATAAGGGCACTGTTGATAGAGATGATCTGTTAGTTCAAGATGGTACCCATGGTTTTTCAAAGTATTAAAAGTCTCATTCTCAATTTTCCACCGGCCTTGTTGATTGTTTTGAACTGGAAAGAAATTACCTCATCAGCACCTTTTTCCCTTTTGAATCTTTTATTTCAAACCCATTGCCATCTCCTGATCCGGTGAGTTCGTCGATCCATTCAAACAAAATCTTGTGATCTGTTGGTTTGGCAACAAGAATATTGGACATTCCTGATTTTTGATATGATCCTTTTACCGGCATTGATTTCACAATCTTATTTTTTAGAACCATCTTTGTTTTGAATTGATTCCGGTGCAAGTGGTAACACCTGTTTCATATCCGGATGAACGATAGCATCCTGGACAGCAAATCTTGTCAGAAAAAAAATATTGAGCCCCGTCGATAGGGATAAGATACTGACCGTTGAGGAACTGATAGTGTTCAAGTTTTTTAGCTCTTTGAAGTTGAAACAGGTAATCAGAAAAAAGCGCCTCCAACTCCTCTGTTGGCGCCTGATCCAAACCATCCCAAAGCTGAGTCTCTTTGGGAATAGATTCTATGTTGAACATAGTTTTTAGATTGTTACTACAGTCTTTTTGCAACCTGCTCTGGAAGGTAAGCAGTGAGGGGGCCTGGAAATACATCATGGCAAAGCCGGTCATGAGAATTCCACTTCTGCATAGAGAAAAATTGTCAACGAGAATTGCTGGTCAAGATAAATCCGGTAGCGGGAGTTCCTAAACCGGAAGTGTAATTTCCACGTTTGCGCCTTTTGTTTCTTCATTTGTAATCATAATTGTCCCGTTATGGGCTTCAATCATATTCTTAACAATACCAAGACCTAGTCCTGTCCCTGTATCCTTTGTCGTGAAGAACGGTGTCCATATTTTTTTTAAAACCTCTTCCGGAACCCCTTCACCGTTATCAATAAAATTAATAATAATGCTGCCGGAATTATATTTTGCTCGTATGATAATGGAACCGTTTTTAATCAATGACTGGAAGGCATTGATTAAAATATTTAAAAAAGCCTGGTAGAGCATGGAGCTGTCAGCCAATATTTCAGGTAAATGATTGGATATTTCTCTGGTTATAGTAAAATTATTTTCTTCTATCTGGTAGGCAAGATAGGAAATATTTTTTTCTAGGATATCTTCTACCCGGCAGGAGTGAAAATCCGGGATTTTAGGTTTGGCAAAATCGAAAAAATCAGTAATAATATTATCAAGCCTGGTGGATTCTTCGACAATAATATCCGGTATTCTGTTGTTGATATCCAGTTTCTCCATTTTTTTTTTCAATAATTGAGCACTGCTTTTAATAATTCCAAGGGGGTTTCTGATTTCATGTGATATACCGGCTGTCATTTCACCAATTGCGGATAAGTGTTCGGCCTGGCGCAGTTTTTCTTCAAGCTTGAGTCTTTCTTCGGCCCTTTGTTCTATGATTTTTTCCCCATGCTTAACGACAAACCGCAGTACGATGAAAAGTATTCCCATAACAATAAAACAGGAACCGACAATAAGCCCTTGAAGCTTAAATACTTGTTTGTAATCATCGGAAACATCTTGGACAATTTCAACAACACCCAGGACTGGGCCTGTAAGGCTTGGTGATACCTGCTTCTCAGCTTTTAAGGGTGAAAAGGTGACTATTTTTGTTCCTTGGGGATACCAGAACATAAGTTCCAGAAAACTGCCTTGCTGTATGACCCTTGATGTAGCTTCTCTTTTCATTGCTTTATCATAATGTATCCCGCCGGCATTTTCCTCTCCTATTTTTTCAGAATCATAACTATAGGAGATGATATTTTTTTCATCATAAATAGTCACCATCTCAACATTAAAGCCATGGAGAGTAGATCGGACAACCTTATCCATTAAGAGGAATTGTTCTTTTTTGCGTAATCGGATTTCCCCGTATTGTATTAATACAGGAAACATGAATCTGGAAATGATCTGATGGTTGAGATTTTCAACAAGAAGGGATGCGTATTCTTCGCTTTTTTCCAAAAGAAGGTTTCTGACCCAATGGGCATTCAAGGCTGTGATGATAATTGTTGCCGTGAACATGATCATAAGTGAGGAAAATGTAAAAAATTTGACCAGCTTGAAGGGCTTGGTATCTTGTGAATTATTTATTTTTTGTGACATTTATTTCATATTTTTTAGTTGGACAACCCATTTTTTTGCTCATATCATAATATAATAGTGTTAATTATTACAATATTATCATACCAATGTATAGTGATATTGATGTTAGATATCAATATAAAAATGCCTATTACTCGGAATAGCGGTTGGCATAAAATTTGATCACCATCAGGGACTAATAATTTTCATCAAAAGAAAAAAAATGTTAGGATATTGTAAAAAAATGTTGCAAAAGATGTTGACAAGGGTTGGGGCAATTTACTAAGTGTAATTTGTAAACAGTGTTTATATAACGAACGCTTGGTCTTCCCTTAAAAAAGACAGAGGTTTAAAAGGAGCATCTGTTTTTAATTCAGGTGGGGAAATGATTCTTGAACCCTCAATTAAAAGGAAAAAAGATGAAAAAATTAATGGTGATTGCTGCAGTACTCGTATTCTTTACAGGTTCTGCCTATGCGGATGTGGCTGCAGAGTGGAATTTTTACGGGTCAGCCCGTGTGAGTACGTTTTATTCAGATATTAATGACAGTCCATTTGTATCAGGTAATCCAAGCACAGAAAATTTTGAGGAGGATTTGAACGGTAACGCCCGTATAGGTGCCAAAGTAAAAGTTAATGACTCATTGACCGGCCAGTTTGAGTACGGAGCAAAAGATGATCAATCAAACGTGCGTCTCCTCTGGGGTGAATGGGATTTTGGTGTAGGTTCCCTGGGTGTTGGTAAACATTATACCCCCTTGCTTATGCCTTATTCCAATCAGGTGTATAATATTTATGCCAGAAAAGATGGCGATACCAACATGAGCTTGTTTGGAATGCTTTACGGCAAGCGGGAAGCCATGATCCGTCTGAAATTCGGTACATTCCAGATCGCTTTGGTAGAGCCTAGAACTAGGGTTGCCAATTATGTTACAACAGACGACTCTTCTGACTATCTTGCTGGTGCTGTTCAGACTGGTCCTGCTACTTATCTATATTACTATCTGGTGGAGGAACAACCGGAAACCGAACTCAATATGCCTGGTATCCAGGCCAAGTATAGACTTGATTTTAAAATGGGCCACCTCAACTTTGCCGGTGGTTACCAGAGTTTTGAGGTTCTCAGCGGCACAGAAGAATATACTGTGGACTCCTATGTTCTTGCCTTGGGCGCTCGTTTGAACCTTGGGAAAGCCTATTTCAAGGGAAATATCTGGGGCGGTCAGAATGTTGGCAACCTGGCGGATATTCTTGTCAGCGGCAGTATTGTTTCTTCTCTGGCGGGAGTTAACGGAGGAGATCTGGACGGTGCAGGGTTAGGCTTTGCACGATGGAGTGATGGTTCGCTTTACACAGATTTGGGTGGTGCTGGTGGTCTTGAAAAAGGTATAACCGATAATGATGCCCTGGCAGGTTTGGCCGTTATTGGTTATGAAATCAGAAAAGGGCTTTATCTTGAAGCGGGTTATGGGTATACGAGAACAGAACTGGATGAGGCCAATTCTCAAGAGGATGATGCAGAAACCTTCTATTTGCAATCCACCATCTTCCTGGCTCCCGGAGTATTCCTTACCCCTGAAATCGGGTATTGCGACATGAAACAGTCTGGTCAACCGGTAATTACTTATTATGGGATCAAATGGCAGATTAACTTCTAATTTAAGCCTCTGCGCTTAACCCCAATACCACCTGAATGTATAAAAGGCCTGGTGATCTTATGATTGCCAGGCCTTTTTATTTGTGCGCCAGGCATGGTGGGCAAACCCAGCTTGCGAACCCCAGGCGTCACCCCGCCCAGGGGAAGGACAATTAGAATTGCAGGGGCGATGCTGGCAACGGAAGGGTCTGAAGGAGGCAATAGAGCAGTGCATGGCGAAAGTGAACCTGATTCGACATTAAGGATAGGTACCTCATTTTTTTGTCGGAAATTTTCCAATGGGCAAAATAGAATCGGGAGTATTCAGTGTTGACAATCATCTAATTCTGTAATATTATTATTCTAAAATTAGAACAATAGAGGTGGTGATATGGATTCGACAATTGAAGAGATAGCAAGAATAAAAAAAGGCCTTCCCCTTTCTTATTTTAACAGTCTTTGCAGGGAAATTGATCTACCTGAGAAACGATTGGCCAAAGTTGTAAGTATCCCTGTGAGCACATTGGCCACCAGAAAAAAAAAAGGTAACTTTACCTTCCCGGAATCTGAGAGATTGGCACGCATTGGAAGAATCTATAATAGAGCAGTGGAGGTTTTTGAGGATAAAAGCCTTGCGAAGCAATGGTTAAAAAAACCATTATTCCATTTAGATGGCATCGCACCAATAGAATTTATAGACACAGAACTCGGAGCAATGGAGGTTGAAAATCTTCTCGGCCGTATAGA
>DAOWDR010000526.1 GCA_030638935.1 Desulfobacteraceae bacterium
CATTGATGAGCTCGGCAACAATTTTTACCCCGTTGGAATCTGTGATATCCAGTGTTCGCTTTCCTTTAAAAGGGCCTGAGAGGCTTATGCCTTTATAGGTACCGGCAAATAGATACCCCCTGTCGCCAAAGTGGATTTCTTCGATATGGGCGATGACTTCTTCTTTTATTTTTTTTTCTTCGTCAATGGTGTATTTCCCATTGCCGATGACCCAGTCCAGGGGTTCAAAATATTTGACAAAGGAAATTTTTGGGACATGTACTCCAGGGTTTTCAGGCTTGTTCCAGTGGTAGGTGACAAATCCTTCCCCGGCCCTGGACCTGGCAGCAACAAGGATTTCTTTCATTATATATTTCCCCTGGCTGTCTTGAAGCCCCATGATATTAACCCCTTCAAGCTCTGGGTTGTTCCGGTTCACGATTTCCGTGCCGTCCATGTCTTCTACAAAATAGTATCCCTTGCCATTATCCCATGCAGGCGCAAACAAGGCATCGTGAATCAGTTTTTTTATATCTTCAAGGGCCAGGAGGTTTTTGTTTTTTCCATAGATATAGCCTGCTGTTTGAAAGGCTTCCCGGGTTCGGGACTCTACCTCCTGGCGGACCCTGAATTCAACAAGGGCTTTTTGATGCTCAATATATTGGACTTCATGGTTGACCTGGGCTTTGATTGTTTCTTTCTGGGTGGAAACATAGATTTCCCGGGCCCGGTTAAATTCGGTTTCCCTGTCTCTTAATTCCCCTCCCACCCAGAAATAGACCAGCAGGAGAACCAGGGACAGGTAAATCAGAGTCATGCTCATCCAGAATACATTGACAAGACTTTTTTGTCCGGCCATGGTGAAATATCCATAATAGGATTAATAGATAATGGCAAATGGTTTGTGAAATCTACCTTAGCAAGCCAGGTCTTTTATTGTCAATGCAAAATAGGTGAAGTGCTAATTTGCCCCGTATTCTTCAAGATAGGCATCAATTTTCTCCTGCATGGCATCGTCTAAAATCACCCGGCCGTCAATAACTTTGTTATGGAGATAATCAGTGATTTCTGAAATGGTGACAATGGAAAAAATTGGGATGCCAAGGATTTTTTCTACTTCCTTTAAGGCGTTTTGGTCTGTTTTGCCCTTTTCCTGGCGGTTGACACTGATGACTATCCCTGTGACCTTTGGATCATCGCAGGCTTTCAGAATTTCTAAGGATTCCCGGATCGCCTTGCCCGAGGTGATGACATCATCCACCAGGACGAGCCGTGTGCCGGCGGTTAAGGGCATTCCCACCACGGCACTTTTGTCTGCATAGGTTTTGGCTTCTTTCCGGTTAAAGACGTATCCTTTGTCAAGGCCCATGTCAGACAGGGCGGCTGCTGCGGTAATACACAAGGGAATTCCCTTATATGCCGGCCCGTATATCCCGTCAAAATCTTCTCCAAAGTGTTCCTGGACAGCTTTGGCATAATAGCTGCCAAGCCTCTTGATTTTACTGCCGGTGTCAAACATTCCCGTATTGATGAAGTAGGGGGCGATCCGGCCGCTTTTTAATTCAAATTCACCAAATTTTAAGGCCTTGCATCTAACTAAAAATTCAATAAATTCCTGTTGGTATGTCATGGTTTTTTCCTTGTTTTTTGTTTTTAAACCGGGTTATTGGCATCGCCATGAAAAATACTGGTCCATGGTAACGGGTTTCCCGGATTTTAGCAGTGCGGTTTTATTAAAATCATCCATGGTGCCAAGGCGCTTTGAGTCAAATACCGGTCCATCCTTGCACACCACTTGGTTTCCGCAGACGCAGGCCCCGCACACACCAAATCCGCAGCGCATATACCGTTCCAAAGAAACCTGGCAGGGAATGTCAAAGGATTCGCAGAGAACAAAAATTTTGTGCATCATGATTTCAGGACCGCAGGCATAGACCATTTCCAATGGTTTTTTTCCGGTTTTTTTCCGGGTTAAAATTTCCTGCTCCAGAAGATCTGTGACAAACCCTTTATGGCCTTGGCTGCCGTCATCGGTACAGATTTGCCGAAGGGTGTCAAACCTGTGGGGATACAGGATAAACTTTTTGGATCTGGCGCCGTGGATAAAAAGGATTTTATTATTCTTTTTTTCAAGGGTTTCAACCAGGGGAGCCAGGGGGGCCATGCCGCAACCGCCGGCCACAACGGCAATGTTGGGGGAAAAGATGGTGTTGAAACCGTTGCCAAAGGGGCCCCGAAAACCCAAAAGGTCTCCTGGCTCCAGGGCCACGGCCTTTTTGGAAAAAAGACCTTTGGCTTCGATGGTGATGGCAAAGCAGGTTTCGGAGTGATGGGAAATTGTATAGGGTTTTTCGTCTATTCCCGGTATCCAGACCATGACAAACTGGCCTGGCTTGAAATCAAGGGAATAGTCAAAATACAGGGTGGCAAAGGCCTGGGAATTAAATTCTTTTTTAGCCACCCGGAGCATGATGGGGGCCTGGCTGGTAACTAATTTCATTGGGCGCCCCTTTGCAATGGATCATTTTTATGGGCAGATCCTAGGATATGATCAACAGTTGTGCCATGGGCGGTAAGCCAGGCCTCAAGTTCCTGGTTGACCAGGTCAAAAATGCCCATGCCCCGGTACCGGACTCCTGAACCAATGCCCACCAGGGTTGCCCCTGCCATGATCATTTCCACTGCATCTTCTCCCGTGGTGATTCCTCCCAGGCCGATGATGGGGATGGAAACAGCCTTGTAGATATCATAGACACATCGAACGGCAATGGGCTTTATCATGGGGCCTGAAAGCCCACCTTTTTTAAATGCCAGTATGGGCATTTGGGCTTCAATGTCAATGACCATGCCCGGCCCTGCCGTGTTAATGGCACAGATGGCGTCGGCACCGGCTTCTTCACAGGCTTTTGCAATTTTTGCAATATCCGGGGCCTGGGGAGTCAGTTTGGCAATCAGGGGAATGTCTGTGACCTGTCTCACTGCCGAAACCACTTCAAAGGCGGATTCTTCGTTCACCCCGAAGATCATGCCGTGCTGTTCTGAATTGGGGCAGGAGATATTGATTTCAATGAAATCAGGGCTTTTGCCGGAGACAAATTTTGCCACGGTCCGGTATTCTTTTACCGAGCCTCCATAGATACTGGCATTTAGGGGAAAATTTCTTTTTTCAAGGGCCTTCCACTCTTCTTCCATGTGGTTATAGCCCGGGGTGGGCAGGCCCACGGCATTGATCATGCCGTGGCCTAGGTCAATGACCGTGGGGTTTTTATGCCCGTCCCTGGGGGCAGGTCCTATGGATTTCATGGTCACAAGGCCACATCCGCTTTCATGGACCCGTTCCAGAATCTCCTTATTGTTCCCAAGGACACCAGAGGCCAGCACCAGGGGATTTTTCAATTTTTTTCCGAGAAATCTAATTGTCATGGTTCCTGTCCAATTTTAGTCCGGTCTATTTTATCTATTTGCTTTATTCTTTTGTTCTAGCGGCGCCTGTTCATACTGCGGCACCTTTTAGCATATTCTGGGGATGGGTCACAATGGGCTTTTAAAATTTATCATAAAAAATCATTTCATCTTCCACCCCAAGATCGTAGAGGGCATTGATAATGGCATTAATCATGGGTGGGGGACCGCATAAATAAAATTCAATCTCTGTTGGATCTTCATGGCTGCACAGATAGGAATCGCATAAGTGTGTGTGGATAAACCCTGTCAGCCCGGTCCAATTGTCTTCGGGATCAGGATTGGAAAGGGCTATTTTGTAATCAAAATTTTCATGGCGCTGTTCCAGGTCTTTGAAAACTTCATCATAGAACATCTCTTTTTTGGACCGGGCCCCATACCAGAAAGATATTTTCCGTTGGGTGTTGATGCCATCCAGCTGGTGAAGGATATGGCTTCTCAAGGGGGCCATGCCGGCCCCTCCCCCGATAAAGCACATTTCATTTTCTGTATCTTTGGCCATGAAGTCCCCGTAGGGGCCGCTGATCTGGACCTTGTCCCGTGGTTCGAGGCCAAAAACATCGGAGGACCCGAACCCGGGCGGAATACCCTGGGTTCCAGGCGGCGGGGTGGCAATCCTGACATTCATCATCATGATCCCATTGTCATGGGGGGGGTTGGCCAGGGAATAGGCCCGGAAACCTGCTGTTTTCCCCCTTGCGGTCAGGGAGAGGAAATTGTATTTTTTCCATTCACTGACATATTTGCTTGCAATTTGAAAATCCTTGAAGGTTAAATCATATTCAGGAACGTCAATCTGGATATAGGCGCCTGCTTTGAAATCCATGAGAGTCTCAGGTTCCAACACCAATTCCTTGATAAAGGTGGCCACATTATTGTTGGAGACCACACGTGCGTCTATTTTTTTTATGCCGAAAATGGATTCGGGAATTATAATCTCAAGATCTTCCTTTACCTTGAGCTGGCAGGAGAGGCGTTTGTTGGAAAGTTTGTCCCTGCGGCTTAAATGGGCAAGTTCCGTGGGCAGGATGCTTCCTCCGCCTGCGATCACCTCGCATTTGCACATGCCGCAGGAGCCTGATCCGCCACAGGCCGAGGGCAGGAAAATTTCCCGGGCTGACAATGCCGATAAAAGGGAGGGGTTGCCCGAAATTTTTAAGGATTTTTTCTTGTTAATGGTGATTTCATGTTCTCCCTGGCTTGTGACCTTGGCCTCCACAAAAAGCAGTACCGTTACCAGGGCAAAGATGACGCCTGAAAAGACCAGTATGCTGATAAGGTAAATCAATTGCCACCTCCTTTAAAGGGTAATTCCTGAGAACATCATAAATGTCATGGCCATGAGCCCTGCAATGATCATGGTTATGCCGAATCCGTCAAGTCCCTTGGGAACATCGGCATATTGGGCTTTTTTCCGGATGGCCGCCATGGACACAATGGCCAGCATCCAGCCGGTTCCTGATCCTGCACCAAAAACAATGGATTCAACCAGGGTATAATTTCTTTCCACCATAAAAAGCGAGGTGCCCAGGATGGCGCAGTTGACGGCTATGAGGGGTAAAAACACCCCCAGGGTGGCATAGAGTAAAGGCGAATATTTATCGATGATCATTTCAACTGCCTGGACAAGGGCTGCAATGACGGCGATAAAGGTAATAAATTTTAGAAAGCTTAAATCCAGGTCGGGCAGGCCTGCCCAGGACAAGGCACCGGGTGCCAGAAGACCGTGGTAGATCAACCAGTTCAAGGGGCTTGTGACGGTGAGAACAAAGATAACGGCAAAGCCTAAGCCCGTTGCGGTTTCAATGTTTTTGGATACTGCTATAAAGGAACACATACCCAAAAAATATGCCAAAAGGATATTTCCGATGAACACGGAATTGATAAACAGACTCAATAAATCACCCATTGCTACTCCTTACCTGGTTTTGTTTTTTTGTCTGATCCCTATTTTTTTTCATGGGAGATCCCCGGCAAACTGTTCTTGAGCCAGAACAGCAGCCCGATAATGAAAAAAGCCCCCGGCGCCAATACCATGAGTCCCATGTTCTGGTAGCCGGCATCAAAAAAAAGTTGTGGAATAACGGGCAGGCCGAAGATTTTTCCCGATCCCAGCAATTCCCTTAAAAAGGCCACAAGAACCAGGATCAGGCCGTAGCCTATACCGTTGGCAATTCCGTCCACAAAGGAATCAACCGGGCCATTGGCCAGGGCAAAGGCTTCGGCCCTGCCCAGCACTATACAATTGGTAATGATTAATCCCACAAAGATGGACAGCTGCTTGGAGGTATCGTAGAAAAAGGCCTTGAGCACCTCGTCGGTGACGATTACCAGGGAGGCAATTACGGCCAGCTCCACGATTATACGGATATTGGAGGGTATTTTTTTGCGCAAAGAGGAGATGATCATACTGGAAAATGCAGTGACCACGGTCAGGGCAACGGCCATGACAAGGGCCGTGGACATCTTTACGGTGACGGCAAGGGCGGAACAGATGCCCAATACCTGGTAGGCCACGGGATTCTCTTTCCAGATACCCCTTACCAGTATTTCCATATAATGGGTTTTATCTTTTAACATGGGAGTCCTTTTTTGTTTGGGGGGTTGTCTTTTAATCTTTTCCCTTGGCAGTCAGTTTATTCTGGCGAAAGGTTATGGAGACGGCTTCATATCGGTCCAGGGTGGATTTTATGCCCTGGGAAAGATATTTGCCGGTCAGGGTGGCTCCGCTGATACCGTCCACATAATTTTCCTGGTCCTTTTCAGGCAAGTTTGCAACTTTTCCCTTGGCAATACCCACGGAGACAAATTTATTCTGGGAATTGAGTATTTTTTTCCCCTTGAAGTTTTTCTGGAACCAGGCACTTTCAATCTCTCCCCCCAGTCCCGGGGTCTCGGAATGACTGAACACTGAAAAACCGGACACGGTCTGGCCGTCATTTTTAAAGGCCAGGTATCCCTGGATTTTTCCCCATAGCCCCCGGCTGTTGACGGGTAGGATATACCCCTGGATCACATCATCGGTTTTATAAAAATACAAATGCAGGGAGTCCGGGCCCTCTTCCCCAAGAATTTTCCCCTGGCTGTCCACGGTCACCGCCTGGATATGGGTTTCGTATAGGGTTTTTATTTCTTCCCTGGGCGGTTTTTTGTTTGGGTCAATAAGGTTGGCTGCCTTGAGGAGATTGATTTTTTTGTCCAGCTCAATGTTCTCCTGCTGGAATCCTTTTAATCCGCTTGCAGCTGCCGTGATCAGCAGGCCGCAGATAAAGGAGATCATCAATGCAAATTTGATCACATTTATCCTGGAATTTTTGTCAGGCTTTGTTTTAGATATGGTTTCAGACATTGGGTATCCTCTTTGATGTTTTGTATTTGATGACCAAATGGTCAAGCATGGGGGCAAACACATTCATGAACAGGATGGTCAGCATTGTGCCTTCCACAAAGGCTGGATTTACCACCCTGATGGTCACGGTGAGAAACCCTATCAAAAAACCAAAAATCCATCGTCCCGGGTGGGTGCCCGGAGCGGAAACCGGATCAGTTGCCATGAAACAAATTCCAAACAAAAAACCACCGGCGCATAAATGGTAGAGGGGGCCTGCATTGGACCAGGATTCCTGTCCCCCGGGGATAAGGTAAAAGAGTATGGCAGTTACCACAAGTCCTGCAATTCCGCCGAGAATAATGCGAAAATTTGCAATGCGGGTGACAATGAGGAAAAGAGCTCCTGCAAGACAGCACAGGGCAGAGGTTTCACCGATACTGCCCGGTACAAACCCTAGGAAAAGGTCAGAGAGTGAAAATCCCGCAGTTTTCAGGGCCGTTGTAATGGACTCTCCCTCAATCCCGGTGATGGACAGGGCCGTAGCGCCGGAAATGCCATCCACGGTATCTTTGGCCGCTACCCAGATATTTCCCGACATGGTTACAGGATAGGAGAAAAAGATAAAGGCCCTGGCCGTCAGGGCAGGGTTCAAAACATTTCTGCCCGTCCCCCCAAAGACTTCCTTGCCGATTACCACCCCGAATGAAATTCCCAGTGCCACCTGCCACAATGGGATGGTGGCAGGTAGAGTCAGGGGAAACAAGATTCCGGTTACCAGGAACCCCTCGGAGATTTTGTGCCTCCGGACAACGGCAAAGAGGATTTCCCAGAAAAATCCCACCCCATAGGAGACAATGATGATGGGCAGCACAAGCCCCCCGCCAATGAGAAAGGATTTACCCATGCCAAGGGTTTCTCCCCTGGCAATCCCTGTCTGGAAACCTGTATTGTAGATACCAAATAACAGGGCCGGCACAAGGGCGATGAGGACAAAGCTCATATATCGTTTAAGGTCCAGATGGTCCCGGATAAATGGAAAGACCTTAGTTCTAGGGGAGGGTAAAAAGAAAAAGGTTTTGGTGGCATCAAACAGAGGCGCAAATTTTTTATATTTTCCATCGCCCGTAAAATGGGGTTCACTTTTATCGAAGATTTTTTTTAAGGGGTTCATACTTTGTCCTTATAGTGGGAATCCATTCCATGGGATAGAATTTTTGTCAGTTCTATTTTGGAGGGACAGGTATAGGTGCATAGCCCGCAGCGGCAGCAGTCCAGCAGGCCTAATTCCAGGGCATTTTCTATCTCATCGCTGTGAAGGGCCTTCATGATGAAACCGGGCATTAAATCATTGGGACATATATTTTCACAATAACTGCAATTGATGCAGGCCCTTTCTTCTCCGTGGAGAGTGCAGTCCACCTGTTTGGGGCTGCTGGAAAGACAGGATAAAAAGGCTCTGGAAACGCTTGTTTTGTCCGTCCCAGGCCGAAGGAACCCGAATAATTCTTCATCCTTTGGGTTATCAATGATATTTAAGGTATTTTCAAAAAAACCCAAATGGCCGTTAAGATCGGTAATCCTGCCGTTGAACCGGCCGGTGGTAATGAGACTGTCAGGGTGAAAGCTGCCGGCCAGATTTTTAATGGGAGCGCCCTGGCGGGTAAGAATATGGGGTTTTTTATCCCCTTTTTTTGTGACGGTCACAATTTTCTGGAAGGGGTATTTGCCGGTGAGCAAAAATTTCCCCACCATGACCAGGTGGTCCGCACTAATACACCAGGCAGTGTTTTCTTCAATAGATTTTTTCAAGTGAAAGAGCACCACTCCCGGGTCCCAGGCCGGGTAGGTGTCCGGGACCTGGTGGGTGATCTGGGCCTTGACTGGCGCAAGCCCTTCAAGGCTGCTTTTCCGGGCTGTCACAATAATTGAATTGGAAAAGCGTTTTAGCAGATCCAGGCCGAATTCAAAGGCGGACTTTTCCTTTCCCAGTAAAATTTTCGGAAGGGGAGAAAAAATATCATTGCCGTCCAGGGAGACAATTATCATGGACGGGGTATGGTTGCTGTCCGCAGTATCCTTTGCAGGAAACTGGCGCAGGGACTGCCAGAGTCCCCCTTGTTTGAGCAGAAGGATCAATTCTTCTTTGGAAATGTTTGCAAGACCGGATTTTGAGACAGGATCAAATTGGACAAATGTGTCTGATTTGTCCAGGGCAATCACTATTTCCTGCAATCGTCTGCGTTCTCCAAATAAGATTTTTTTAACCCTTCCCGTGCCTGGTGATACATATTGAATGGATTTATCCCGCTTATCACAGAATAAAGGGGTGCCCGTCTGTACAGGATCATTTTCCTTTACAAGCAGTTTTGGACGGATATAGGGAATATCCATGGCAGACATCCCTAAGGTGTCGGGGCGGGTTAATTCTATTAGGCTTGTATCCGGCTGCCCGGCAAGTCCGGGTGTAAATCCTTTGGAAATCTTGATTTTTTCCATCAATTAAATTCCATATAATAGATTAGTGTGCAAATTGAAAATTACAACTTATTTGAATCAAAAGCTTTTATTTAAAGACAGATCATTTTAGCAAATCCATATTTAATATCAACCCCAAGGTTTCAATCCCGGGGCTGATAATAAAACAATTGGATTATTCTATTTTAAATTGGCCGACCATGGAATCCAGTTCATTGGCAAGGAGGGATAATTTTTCTGAATTTTGGGCAATATTTTGACTGTTTGAAAAAACCTGGGCAATAGAGTGGCTGACATCATTGATGTCATCTGAAATATGGGTGGAAGCCGTTGAGGTGTTTGCCACGTTGGTACTGACCTCCTGGACTGCATCTGCTCCCTGGGAGACATTGATATCAATTTCCGAAATAGTACCGGATTGTTCTTCCACAGCATGGGATATGGTGGTAACAATCTCATTGACTTCATTTATGACCTGGGCAATCCCCCTTATATCCTCGATGGTGGATTTGGCAGAGCCCTGGATCCATTCAATATTTTCCTGGATTTGCTCAGTCGCCTCAGTGGTCTGGTTGGCAAGATTTTTAATTTCTCCTGCAACAACGGCAAAACCTTTGCCTGCTTCCCCGGCCCTGGCAGCTTCAATGGTGGCATTCAAGGCGAGCATATTGGTTTGTTCCGAAATATCATTGATGGTTTCA
>DAOWDR010000717.1 GCA_030638935.1 Desulfobacteraceae bacterium
ATCAAAAGCCGTATTGATAACCATGGATGCCTCCCCCCTGCCCAGGCCTTTCTCAGTGAAGATTCCCACCCCATAATTGACAGGGACACCATTAGCCACAAACTATTACAATGGTTTTTAGATGATGGTATTATCCGGGGGGTGGACAGGAAGGGCAATCTCTATGCCCATGAAACAGATTTAAAATTATGCCAAAAATTTATCAGAAAACTCAAACAAATTCCCGTCATGGGGGTTGAAAAAGGTCCGTTAAATTTTTGTCTCCGATAGAATATAATGGAATCTTGATTAATTTAAGTATACATTTCCCATATTTTAATATGCTATTTGTATTGCATCACAATTTATAGAATCACCGCCAACCTTTTTTAGGGAAGGAAAATCAAATGAAAAAAGAGACTATGGCCATCCACAAAGGTACTTACAAAGACAAACTCACAGGTGGGGTCAATACGCCAATTTTTACTTCTTCTGCCAGTGATTATATGGATAAGGACGAGACACCTTATCCGCGCTATTTTAACACAATCAATCAGGATGCACTAGGAAAAAAAATTGCTGCCCTTGAAGGGGCAGAAGCCGGTCTTGTGTTCAGCTCTGGTATGGGAGCCATCAGCACTTCTATTTTAGCTTTTGCAGGAAGTGGTGATAATGTTGTTATGCTGGATGCACTTTATGGAGGAACCCATAGTTTTGCCACATCCTGGTTTGGCCATTTTGGAATTACCTGTACATTTACTCAAACCTATGCTGATTCCATTATTAATGCTGTTACCGACAAAACAAAGGTGATCGTAATTGAATCACCAACCAATCCCTTACTTGCTGTGGTTGATATTGAAAAAATTGCGATATTTGCAAAACAAAACAAAATTACAACAATTATAGATAATACATTTGCTACGCCTGTTAACCAGACACCAATTGAAATGGGGATTGATATTGTAGTTCACAGTGGTACAAAGTATCTTGGCGGGCACAGTGATATGTGCTGCGGCATGGTTGCCTGCTCAAATAAAAAATTGACCAAAATCCTTGATCTTGCCAGGGTACTGGGCCCAAGCCTTGATTCCAGGACATGTTACCTTCTTGAACGAAGCATGAAAACCCTTGTTTTAAGGGTGGAAAAGCAGACCCAAAATGCCATGGAGATTGCTCAATTTCTTGAAAATCTTAATTCAGTCTCAAAGGTATATTATCCAGGCCTTAAAAGCTTTGGAGGGCATGAAATTGCAAAAATTCAAATGAGAGGATTTGGTGCAATGCTTTCATTTGAACTTAAAGACAAAGATTCATATAAATTTGTTAAAAACTTAAACCTTGTTCAGACTGCTGTGAGTCTTGGCGGCCTTGAATCAACCATCTGCTCTCCTGCCTTGACTTCCCATGAAAAAATGTCAAAAGAAGAAAGAGAAAGAATCGGTGTTAAAAATTCACTTTTACGGTTTTCTGTTGGCGCTGAACATGTTGACGATATAATGGCAGATATTGCTCAAGGTCTGGAAAAGTGTTAATCAATATTCCTTTGTTCTTGAATATGTTCTTTAACATGGGAGGCAATTTGACTTCTGACCATCGAAGAGATCTCATCCACGGACATGTGTTCGAAAACGAAAAATGGTATTTCATCCAATACCTTTACTTCCATGCAGTGCTTACCCTGAATTCTCAGAGAATGTTTGGGCAGGGCATCCTTTGTATGATTGAGCACCACAGGGAGAATGGGCACTCTGGCTTTTTTGGCAAGGATGAAAGCCCCGGGTTTAAAGGGGCGTAAAAGACCGTCCTTTGACCGTGTGCCTTCGGGAAAGAAAAAAACGGAAATACTTTTTTTAAGCAAATCCTCGCACGCCTGCATCATGGTTTTAATGCTATCCTTATCCCTGCGCTTAAGTTTTATATACCCGTTTAAAACCATATTCCATCCAATAAAAGGCAGGTTAAAAACTGCGGCCTTGGACACCCACCTGAAGGGAAAAAACAGGTGGTAAAGGACAAGAATATCCAATTGAGACTGATGATTGGAAACCATGACATATTTTTTTTTCATGGTAAGTTTATGGCGGTCAATCACCCGCACAGACCAGAGGGGCATGCACCAGATATAGAGGCAGGCCCAAAAAGCTGAAAAAAGATTGGATATAATCCTTCGCCTGTCAAAAGGAGCTGTAACCAGCCGAATAATACAGGCAATACAAAAAAACACAGCTGAACTTATGCCCATAAATGAGATAAAGAGAAAAGGATATATATAGCTGTGAAACCAGTTATAATTCATAGGGCGTCAGACTCTCATACCCCTCTTGTGTTACCAGGATTGTCTGTTCAAACTGGGCAGACAGTGACCCGTCATTTGTCACGGCTGTCCACTTGTCTTCCAGAACATAAAGCTCTTTTTTACCCAAATTAATCATGGGTTCGATGGTAAGAACCATTCCCGGCACCAGGGCTACCCCTTTTCCCGGGGTTCCAAAATGAAGAACCTGGGGCTGTTCATGGAAATCAATGCCTACCCCGTGACCCACAAATTCCCGGACAACAGAACACCCCTGACCTTCTGCATAACTCTGGATGGCATGGCCGATATCCCCGAGGGTGGCTCCAGGTGCAACCGCTTCAATACCCCTTTTTAAAGACTCGGCTGCCACGGAAACGATCTTTTTGGCATCAGATCCCGGAGTTCCCACAAAAAAGGTTCTACTGGCATCGGCATAATATCCGTCAAGAATAGGAGTAATGTCCACATTGACAATGTCTCCGTCCTCAAGAATACGCTCCCCCGGGATGCCGTGGCAGATAACCTCATTGATTGAGACACATACACTTTTGGGAAATCCCTTGTAGTTGAGGGGGGCTGGAATTGCACCGGCCTTAATGGTTTCCTCGTGGACAAGGGTATTGATCTCATCTGTTTTTAATCCCGGTTTTATCATCTTTTCAACCCGTTCCATGATGGACATCAACAGATCTCCGGATCTTTTAATTCCGGCAATCTGTTCCGGGGTTTTTAAAATAATATCATACCGATTTTTATATTCATCCCGAATGGAGATTTCTTTTTTTTCATTTCTACAGCAATTTTTATATTTTTTCCCGCTGCCGCAGGGACAGATATCGTTTCTGCCTATTTTTACCGACTTGTTTTTCATTTCTTTTCAGCTCCCTGGGTAGCCCCACAATGAGTGGGGGTATGCATTTTCAATCCGGATGGTAACAAGATCGCCAATGGCACAATTGTCTGAAGGGAAGTGTACAATTTTATTGGATGCACTTCTTCCGGTCATTTGTTTCATTTTATCAGATGTTTTTACGAATCCATCCCGCAGCTTATGGCTTTCACCCTCCACCAGCACTTCAAGAAATTTTCCAACCAAGGCTTTATTTTTTTTGTGTGTATATATTTCCTGTAACTCCAATAGCTGGTTCAACCGGGTCATTTTTTCTTTTTCCTCCACCTGGTCGGAAAATTTGGCTGCCGGTGCCGAAGACCTGTCCGAATAGGCAAAGGCAAATATGGAATCAAACTCGACAATCTTTAATAATTCCATGGTATCATTGAAATCTTCAGGGGTTTCGGAGGGAAATCCCACAATAATATCTGTTGACAATGCAATTCCGGGGCAGGCGCTTTTCAAAGCCTGAATTCTATTGATATAGGTTTCCCTGGTATACCCCCTATTCATTTTTTTCAAAATTTTATTGGATCCCGATTGCACCGGCAGATGAAGGTGGTTGCACACCTTGTCAATATCCCGGATGGCATGGATCAATTCCATGGAAAGATCCTTGGGGTGGGAGGTGGCAAATCGTATCCTGGCAATTCCTTCCACACAACTGACCTTCTCCAATAATTGGGGAAAAGAAAGTCCATCCTCCTTAATTGCATAGCTGTTAACGTTTTGGCCCAGGAGGGTGATTTCCCGGATACCGTTCCCGGCAAGAATCTTAATTTCTTCCACTATGCTGGTGTGACTGCGGCTTCTTTCCCGCCCCCGGACATAGGGCACCACACAATAGGTGCAATAATTATCACACCCCTGCATGATGGTGACAAATTTTGAAATTTTGTTCCCATCAAAGCCGGATTCATCTGATCTATCTTCATCTGATCTATCTTTCTCCGGCATGGCTTCAAATATCACATCGGATTCCCCAATATCCACAATCTGTTTTTTACCTGATTTCAAGGCATCCAGATGCTGCCCAAACCTGGAAAACGCCTGGGTCCCAAGGACAATATCCAGATGGGGAACCCTGGCAAAGGCTTTTTCACCTTCCTGCTGGGCCACGCAACCTGCCATCACAGTCATCAAATGGGGTCGTTTTTTCTTTTCCCTGGCAAACCTTCCTAGAAAACTAAAGGCTTTTTCCTCGGCCTTATGACGAATGGAACAGGTGTTGCAGACTACTATATCGGCCTTGTCCATCTCATTGGTCATTTCAAAACCATGGGATTTTAAAATACCGGCAAGCTTTTCAGAATCATAAACATTCATCTGACAGCCAATGGTATTAATATAGGCATACCCTTTATAACTCATTAAACAAAAAATCCTTTTTCAGATCCTCAATGATTCTGAATGCTGACTGGGTTCGCTCCGGAGCGATGGCAAGTCTGATATGGCCTGTTTTTGGGTTGATGGTGGTGGCCACTGCAATGCCTTCATGGGCTTCAAAAATAAATTTGATAAAACCGATTTTGGTTTTATCAACCATATATTCCTTAAGTATAGTCTTCATCTACAATCCAATATAATTC
>DAOWDR010000645.1 GCA_030638935.1 Desulfobacteraceae bacterium
ATAATCTGTTTTTTTCGGTGGAGAGGCTTTCTAATCGCCGGTTTGCTGGTCATTTTGTTTGCCGGTGCCCTCCTGCTTAGGCGGCAGATACCGGTCCAGGTCAATGGAATCCAGGCTCAGATCAAATTTAAGATCGGGTTTATCAAAGGCCTTTGCATCCAGCATAAAAGTAAGCCTGGAATCATCCAGGGTCAGGATTCCCTTGGAAAGGTTAAGGGCAGTGGCGCTTCCCTCAATCCTCGCTTCCAGGGCAACCTTGTCCAGCACTTTTGGATCCGCAGTTTTAACGGGAAAGGGCTGTCCCATACCTGAAAAAAGCTTTCTGGGCGAGAATAAACCCACCTCCAGGTCCATGGCAATTTTTGGGGCGGCCATGGGCTCAATGATCTTTCCCTTAAGCTGGATACTCAATTGTTCCAAGATCTTGAGGGTCATATCAAGATTTAAATCTTCTTTACCCGGTTCCTTACCCACAGGTCCTGCCGATCCTTCCAGGGAAATTGGATTTCCGTCCAATTTTGCAGACAATTTCACCCCAATGGGCTTATCAAGACTGATATCGGTCAGGGTCAGGTCTAAATCAGTCACTTCTTTTTTCAGACCAGCGGCCTGGTCCACATAGGAAACAAACCCGTTTAAAATGGAAAAATTTCCCACGATCAAAGATTCAATGGGCAGCTTCCCGCCCGATGGGCCGGCAGCCTTATCCTGTTTTTCAGTATCCTTTTTTTCCGGCCCGGCCTTCTTCTTATTTGATTGTGGGACGGGACCAATATTTTCCCAATTAGCCTTTCCGTTCTTTGCCTTTTCCAGAAAAAACCTGGGGGTGTCCACCACAAAGGTGGACACCTCTATCTTACGGGAAATCAGGGGCATGACCTTTAGCCGGACTTCAAACCGTTTCACAAAAATCATATCCTTGCTTTCAAACCCCTTTGGGCTGCCAAGGCGGATATCGGCCAGGCTCACACCAACCCAGGGAAAAACAGACAGCTTGATATCGTCCCCCATGGAAAAGGAGCGGCCGGTCTGCCCTGTGACCACCTCTTCTATCATGGGTTTATATTTTTGAACGTCCACAAACCGGGGGATCAAAACTATCGCCCCGACTATCAGTACAACCAACAGACCCCCACCAATCAATACCCATTTCATCAGACTTTTCATCGGGATTCTCCATATAAAAATTTACTTAAAAAATGATAACTCTTTTCTACGAAAATATCTCAGCTGCCATGATTTTTAAAGAGCTTAGAACTCTTTTTTTACTTGGTCGATCATCTCTTCTACAATGGTAATTGCTTCGTCGACTTTTTCAAGATGGGTTCTAAAAGATAACACGGCCAGGCGAAGCATAAACTTTCCATAGATCAGGGTTGATGACATGAATATTCTACCATGATTCATTATTTTTACAATGAGTTTTTCATTAAAGGCATTGGCATTTCCCCTCTTTGGCAGAGATCGGAAGATAACAATGGAAAGGTCGGGTAAACGGGTCAAAGTCAAGAACAAGGTTGTTTGGAAAATTATAATATTTTTGAAGAGGGTGGACCACTATACATTTTTTGTTTATACTCGGTCCAGAAATATCTGCTCGGGTTACAAAACTGCCTTTGAAAAGGAGGTGCTTTGAAAGAAGAAATACAGAATCCCTTTCCTGACAAAAATTGCTTCTTTTGTGGAAGCAACAATACTTTAGGATTGAAACTTAAATTCTATTGGGATCAAGAGAAAAAAGAAACATATACTGAATATTTGCCTGTTCAGCACTTTGCCGGCCAGGGTAATATACTCCATGGAGCTATTCAAATGGGTCTTCTTGATGAAATAATGGGATGGACCAGCTATATTTTTATTCAAAAAATGGCCGTCACATCTGGCCTAAATGTCAAGTTTTTACACCCAACATACATATGTGGAGAAAAAATAAATGTTAGATGTCGGGTGACATCCCATGAAGGTCAAAAAGTAAATATGCAAGCAACAATTTTAAATATTAAGGGTATCGTATGCACAATAGCTACAGGAACCTACCATATTTTACCGCCGGATAAATACAAAGACCTTATTCAAGGTACAAACAATTAAAAACTCTTCAAAAAAATAAGGCTGGATCAGAAAAAGGGAGCCATTAAAAATGAGCAGGATAATAAAATTTGATGATATCAGGAGCAAAATGGCTCCAGACCTTGCCGGGTCACGAAATCTTGTCATAAAGTCACTTTTCTGGCTGTCACTTTTCTGGATATCTCTGACCTGGCTTTTACCGGTCTCAATTGCCGGTACCGGGTCTGCCGGACCAGCAACTTTTTCCTGGGCAGATATTTTCATCGGTCTTGCCGGGGGCCTGGCTTTCTTTCTCTATGGCATGGAAAAAATGAGCACAGGGATGAAAAGCACGGCGGGCAATAAAATGCGCTCCATCCTTGCCTCCCTGACCAAAAACCGGGTCATTGCCCTCATTGTGGGCGCCTTTGTCACCATGGTCATCCAGTCATCAAGCGCCACAACCGTGATGCTGGTCAGTTTTGTCCAGGCAGGGCTTTTAAATCTGGTCCAGTCCATGGGGGTGATACTGGGAGCCGACATCGGCACCACCATCACCGCCCAGATGATTGCCTTCAAGCTAACTGATTATGCCCTTCTCATGGTGGCCATGGGGTTTATTCTCAAACTTTTGGGCAAAACAGAAAAGTCAAAGTCTGTGGGTGATATTGTTCTGGGATTCGGCATCCTTTTTTTCGGCATGAAATTAATGAGCGATGCCATGAACCCTTTGCGCAGCTTTCCCCCCTTTATCGATCTGATGAAGGATTTGGAAAATCCCTTCATGGGCATTCTTTTCGGGGCTGCATTTACCGCCGTTGTCCAGAGCAGCAGCGCCACCACCGGGGTGCTAATTGTTTTGGCCCAGCAGGGGTTGATTTCCCTTGAAGGAGGCATTCCTGTTATTTTCGGTGCCAACATCGGCACCTGTGTCACTGCAGCCCTTGCCGTCATAGGGGCAGAAAGGGAGGCCAAACGGGTGGCCATCGCCCACATCATGTTTAAAATTGCCGGGGTTATCCTGTTTATTTTCTGGATTCCCCAGTTTGCAGATCTCATCCGCGCATTGGCCGGTAAATTTGGCTCAGGGACTGCACGGCAGTTAGCCAATGCCCATACCCTGTTCAATGTAAGCCTGGGCCTTTTTTTCCTGCCCTTTATCCCTGTTTTTTCAAAAATAATCTATTTTATCTATCCAGCAAGAAAAAAACCCAAATCCCAGGAGATCAGAACCTGGTATATTGAAGATGCAGTGCTGGAAACCCCTTCCCTTGCCATTGACCTGGCCAGGGCTGAAATGGCCCGCATGGCTAAACTATTGGGCCGGATGCTCAATGGAATCATCATCCCCTTTCTTTCCGATGAAGCACATATATCGAAAAGGGCAAAACCAGATGAAGAGGCACAACTTCTGCTCAAAGAAATCCCTAAAAAAGATGCAATACATAAAGATCTCACCCTGCTCCAGGGCCTGGATCTGCGTGAGGAAAAAATAGATTTTCTAGAAAAAAAATTAAGTGCTTATCTCACCCATATTGCCCAGGGAACGATTACCGAGGAACAGGCAGAAGAGGTCTTTGGAATGGTTTCCATTGTAAAGGATATGGAAAGCATGGGGGATATTATCCACCGGAACATGATCCCCCTGATCGCAAAGAAAAAAAGGCTCCTCTACGATTTTTCCCTTGAAGGAAAAGAGGAATTGCTCATTTACCACGGCAAAGTTTCAAAGCAGATCAGGCTCCTGGAAGCGGCATTCAAGGAAACAGATGCCAAACTTGCCGATAAGATCATGAAAAAAGAACGAAAATACCTGGATCTGGAATCAAGATACCGGGCAAGGCATTTGAAAAGGATTATTTTGAAAAATGAAGAATCCATGGAGACCACTGCAATCCATCTGGAATTAATGGATCTCATGAAGCAGATTGTGTTATATTCTGCTAATATCGCCCAGACCTATATTGGAACCACGCCCAAAACCGGGGATGATCACCTGAAGATAGAAAAGGGCCCGGAAGAAACCCAGGTTCCCTAGGATACCCCCTGCTTCATGGAAAGGGAAATCCGTTTGCGTTTGACATCCACTTCCAGCACCCTCACCCGCACCTGCTGCCTGACCGAGACAATCTCACTGGGATCCTTGACATATCGGTCGGCCAGCTGACTTATGTGGACAAGACCGTCCTGGTGGACCCCGATGTCCACAAAGGCCCCAAAAGCCGTGACATTGGTCACGATACCCGGCACACTCATGCCGGGTATCAGGTCGGTAATTTTGTGGATGGTATCATCAAAGGAAAAAGACTGAAAGGGCTGCCGGGGATCACGGCCGGGGGCTGCCAGCTCATTGACAATATCGTTGAGGGTGGGCAGGCCAACGGTGGGGGTGACATAGGATGTCAGGTCTATTGCCCTGACCATCTGGGCATTGTGCAGCAGCTGTTCAATTTTGCATCCCGATTGTTGGGCCATTTGGGCTACAATTCCATAGGACTCAGGGTGGATCCCGCTTTTGTCCAGGGGATTTTTCCCGTTTTGGATCCTCAGGAACCCGGCTGCCTGTTCAAAAGCCTTGGGTCCCAGTCGCTGCACCTTTAAAAATGCCCTCCGGCTGGTAAAGGCACCGTGTTCATTTCTATAGGCCACCATGTTGGCGGCAATGGTTGAATTAAGGCCTGAGACCTGGGCCAATAAGTCTTTGCTTGCGGTGTTGGCTTCCACCCCCACCTGGTTAACACAGCTTTTAACCACATCATCCAGGCCCTTTTTCAGAAGTTTTTGATCCACATCATGCTGGTACTGGCCCACGCCAATGGATTTGGGATCTATTTTCACAAGCTCAGCCAGAGGATCCATGAGCCGCCGGCCAATGGAAACCGCCCCCCTGACTGTGATATCATGGTCTGGAAACTCTTGTCTGGCAATTGAGGAAGCCGAATAGATAGAGGCCCCGCTCTCGTCCACCATGACCACCTCAACGCCCGGAGGCAAATCCAATTCCCTGATAAAGGACTCGGTTTCCCTGCCGGCAGTTCCATTGCCGATGGCCACGGCCTCGATTTGAAATTTTTTCACCAGATTTCCAATGATTTCCATGGCCTTGGACCGCCCCTTGTCATGGGGAAAAATCACATCATGGTGGAGAAGCTTTCCCTGGGAATCCAGGCAGACCACCTTGCACCCGGTCCTAAACCCCGGATCTATTGCCATCACCCGTTTTTCTCCCAGGGGCGCTGACAAAAGCAATTCCCTTAAATTTGTCACAAACACAGCAATGGCCTGGTCATCCGCACCAAGCTTCAATAGTGCCAGGCACTCTTTTTCAATGGATTTGGACAACAGGCGTTTATAAGCATCTTTGACTGCCGATTTCACCTCAAGGCGGATATCCGGATGGGTTTTGGACGGATGCCTCAGGAACAAGCGTTCCACAAGGAATAGGGCAACCTCTTCCTCCGGGAGTACATGGACCCTGAGAATGGATTCGTTTTTCCCCCTGAGCATGGCAAGTATCCTGTGGGAAGGAGTCTTAAATGCCGGTTCAGACCAGTCAAAATAATCCTGGAACTTGCTCCCCTCCTCCTCTTTTCCCTTTTTCACCCGGGAGATGACCAGGGCCTTGGCAAGAAATAGATCCCGGACAGCTGCCCTGGCTTTTGGATCTTCATTAATGACTTCGGCAATGATATCCCTGGCACCGGCCAGGGCCTCTTCAATAGAGGCAACATCCTTTTCCGGACAGACAAATTTTTGAACCTCAACCCCAAGATCCCGCTGTTTTTGTGCCAAAAGAAAGGTCGCCAGGGGTTCCAGCCCTTTTTCCCTGGCAGCCTGGGCCCGGGTTCTTTTTTTGGGCCGGTATTTTTCATAAAGGTCTTCCAATTGGGTCATGGAGACGGCCCTGGCAATGACATTATTCAGATCCGGGGTCAGCAACTCCCGTTCCCGCAATGACTTGAGAATGGACTCCTTCCGGTCTGAAAGATCCTTTAAGGTTTGAGCCCTGTCCCGGATATCGGCAATGACCACCTCGTCCAGGGAACCTGTCATCTCTTTTCTATATCTGGCGATAAACGGGATGGTGGAACCCTGGTCCAGCAAAGTTGCCACCGCATCCACCTGCTTTTCAGACAAACCCAATTCTTGGCTTATGGTATTTATTATATTCATCCGCCTAAATTACCCAAGCAATGGTACAAAGTCAAGATGCACA
>DAOWDR010000141.1 GCA_030638935.1 Desulfobacteraceae bacterium
AGAAAAATATGGGTCTTGATTACTGCCTTTAATTTTTCCCCGGGATTTTTCCGGGTTTTGGAAACCTGCTCAAGATCTTTTTTTATAAGAGACCAGCCCTGGGTCTGTATAATGCCTAAAAGTTTTTCCTTACCGGGAAAATAGGCATACAAAGCCCCGAGGCTCATACCGGTTTTTTGGCTTAAATCCCGCATGCTCATTGCCTGGAATCCTTTTTTACAGGCGATGCTGAATACGGCATTAAAAATTTTTTCCAGATTATTGACAGCGGTTTTCTCTTTTTTAATCTTCATGGTGTCCTGGTTCCTGAGAAACACCTCCCTGTAAATATTCTGGTTTAAGCCGGCATATAATTTTTTAAATTCCTTGTAATCCATTCAATTTCTTTCTTTTTTTAATATGCTTTTAATATCCGTTTTGCCAGGGAGGTTTTATGGACCTCGTCTGCTCCATCATAAATTCTGGCGGCCCGTTCATGGCGGAAAAAGTAGGCCAGGATGGTATCATCGGTCATGCCCAGGCCCCCGTGGACCTGGAGAGCCCTGTCCACAATTTTGTTCATGGTGTTGGCCACCACAAATTTGATCATGGAAATGGAATCCCGTGCCTGGGAGGCGCCGTTTTTATCAATCTGCCAGGCAGAATTGAGGGTCAAAAGCCTTGCTGCCTGGAGTTCAGCCGCAGATTCAGCAATCCAGTTCTGGATAGTTTGCCGGGTTCCAAGGGTCTTGCCTGAAGGAGAAATCACCCGTTCATTGGCCCGAATGCACATGAGGTCAAATGCCCGCTGACAAATGCCCAGCCATCGCATGCAATGGTGGATTCTGCCCGGCCCCAGACGATCCTGGGCAATGACAAACCCCTGGCCTTCAGGCCCCAGCAGGTTCTTTTGCGGTACACGGCAGGATTCAAACAGGATTTCCGCATGGCTTGAATAATCACTGCCTTCATGACCCATGACCGGGATATTCCTGACCCGGTTAAAGCCTTTCGTGGCCGTGGGCACGATAATCATGCTGGCCTGAAGATAAGTAGACGCATCCGGGTTGGTAACCGCCATGACAATGGCAAAATCCGCTCCATCCGCTGCCGTGGTGTACCATTTGTGACCATTGATCACATAATCATCCCCTTCCTTGACCGCCGTGGTTTCCAGCATGACGGGATTGGAACCCGGCATGTCCACTTCTGTCATGGCAAAACAGGATCGAATGTCTCCTTTTACCAGTGGATTGAGATAGCGTTGTTTTTGCTCCCGGGTTCCGTAGAGATGCAGAATTTCAACATTGCCTGCATCCGGGGCCTGGCACCAGAACACATAGTGGCCCAGGGGAGATCGGCCCAAAGCCTCGGACACCAGGCCGTGCTCCAGAAGGGAAAGCCCCATGCCCCCGCACTCAACCGGGAAATTGGGGGCCCACAATTCCATTTTTTTGACCATGGCCTGTTTCTCTCTGAGTATGGGCAGCAGGTCCTTAAAATCCTTTACCAGAAATTCCGGTTCCAGGGGGATAATTTCCTTTTCCATAAACTCATTGATCATCTCCACAATGGTCTGAATTCTATCTGAAATCATAAAATCCATTGTTATTTCCTTTCTTATTTTTCAATGCTGTTTAAATACATTTGCCGAATATCATCCGGATATATGGTTATCTTTGTTCATGCCGGATCAATTGCCCCGGCCTTAATTAAAAAGGCCTGGATAAATTCAAGTACATCTTCTGTAATACAAAGGTCTGAATGGCGAAATATGGGAGCTGCCGGATTTTTATTAATACTGATCACGATCTGGGCATCCTTCATGCCGGCCAGGTGCTGGGAAGAGCCTGAAATGCCGCAGGCAATATAGAGTTCAGGCGAAACCATTGCTCCGGTGATGCCCACCTGGTGTCCATATCCCATCCATCCCATGTCCACCAGGGGCCGGGATGCGCCCACGGCAGAGGATGGAAAGCATTTTGCAAATTTAAAAACAGGTTCAAGGTTCTGCTTTTCTCCCAATCCCCGGCCCGCAGCCACAATGACCTTTGCACCTTTCAGGGCCTGGTTCTCACAAGGCTTTTTTAAAATTTTCTGGTGTTGGATACGCCCTCTACCGTAAGGCTCCGGTCCAAAAGAAATTTTATGGATATCC
>DAOWDR010000578.1 GCA_030638935.1 Desulfobacteraceae bacterium
AGGCATAAAATTTATGACGAATATCACCCCCTATATTTTTAAGATCCAGCGTTACTCCATCCATGATGGGCCTGGTATCCGGACAACCCTGTTTTTCCAGGGGTGTCCTTTGTCCTGCCGTTGGTGCCATAACCCGGAAAGCCAGGCCACTGGGATTGTACCGGGCGCTGAAACTTTTGAGGCGGGTGTGTCTGGTTCGGGAACATTTGCTTCTACCACCCAAGAAACCATTGGGGAGCTTGTGGAGTCCCTGATCCATGAAATTGAAAAAGATAATATTTTTTACGATGAATCCAGCGGGGGGGTAACCTTTTCCGGGGGAGAGCCTTTATCCCGGCCGGAACTTCTTTTGCCCCTGATTGAGGCATGCAGGGAAAGGGAGATACACACCTGTCTGGATACTTCTGGATTTGCCCCCTTTGAGATTCTGAAAGCCGCTGCAACAAAGGTTAATCTGGTTCTTTTCGATATCAAGATAATGGATAACATTGATCATCAGGCTTTTACGGGAAAACCCACCGGGCAGATTCTGGAGAACCTTAAAAAACTTTCTTCTCTCAAGGTAAATCTGAAACTGAGGTTCCCCTTGGTTCCGACCATCACAGATACCCGGGAGAATATCGGTGAAATGATTGAATTTTTAACAAAAGAAACCCTTTACCGGGATATTCATATTCTGCCCTTTCACACCTTTGGTGAAGGTAAGTATGGGATTTTGAAAATGAAAAATGAATTAAAACATATAAGCCCTCCCACAAAAGAACGTGTGGAAGAAGTCAGACAGATGTTTGAGTCGGTTGGGTTTAACACGACAATTGGGGGATAAAATGAATCCAAGGGTGGAAATATTACGAAAAAAGAGTCTTGAAAAAGCGGTGACCATATCCCATGAACGTGCTGCTTTGGTGACTCAGTTCTATAAAACCCAGGTGAGCCCGGGCCATTCCGTACCTGTTCAGCGGGCCCTGTGCCTTGCCTATATTCTTGAACATAAGCAAATTTTTATTGATGAAAATGAACTTATTGTCGGGGAAAGAGGGCCTGAACCCAAGGCTGTTTCCACCTATCCTGAAGTTTGCCTCCATTCCCTTGGGGACCTTGAAATTTTGGATTCCCGGCCCAGTGTGGCCTATGGGGTATCCCAAGAGACAAAGCAGGTGTATGAGCAGACCATTATCCCCTTTTGGAAGGGTAAAACCATACGGGAAAAGATTTTTGCCGCCATGGAAGAACCCTGGAAAAATGCCTTTGATGCCGGCATTTTTACGGAATTCCAGGAGCAGCGCTCCCCGGGCCATACTGCCGGAGGAGATTTGATCTATGCCAATGGATTCCATGACCTGAAAGCCAGGATTCAGTCGGCCATGGGAAAACTGGATTTTTTTATTGATACCACTGCCCTTGACCAACAGGAGGTTTTGAAGGCCCTTGATATTGCAGCCGATGCCTTAATTCTTTTTGCCAATCGCCATGCCAGTGCTCTGGAAAAATTGGCCCAAAATGAGGCCGATCCAAAAAGAAAGCAGGAATTGGTTGATATGTCAACGATTGCAAGAAAAGTACCGGGACAGAGGCCGGAAACCTTCCACGAGGCACTCCAGTATTATTGGTTCCTCCACGTGGGGGTGATAACTGAACTAAATCCCTGGGACGCCTATAATCCGGGGCGCCTGGACCAGAACCTCTACCCCTTTTATAAAAAAGATATTGAAGAAGGTCGTCTCACCAAAGAGGAGGCCAAAGAGCTTTTATCCTGTTTCTGGATAAAATTCAATAATCACCCGGCACCGCCCAAGGTGGGGGTAACTGCAAAGGAAAGCAATACCTATGTGGATTTTTGTCTCATAAACCTTGGGGGGGTGACAAAGGACAACAAGGACGGGGTCAATGAACTGACCTACCTGATCCTGGATGTCATTGAGGAAATGCGTTTGCTCCAGCCAAGTTCCATGGTCCAGGTGTCCCGGAAAAATCCGGACCGGTTTGTTAGAAGGGCATTGAAAATCATTGCCACAGGTTTCGGCCAGCCATCGGTCTTTAACACCGACGCCATTGTCCAGGAGATGGTCCTCCATGGAAAGTCAATGGAAGATGCCAGAAAAG
>DAOWDR010000556.1 GCA_030638935.1 Desulfobacteraceae bacterium
ATTTTCTGGATACCTTATAAAGGTCCGTGTTATTCATGGCAGTTGAACTATTGCTTTACTTTAAATGGAAAATATGCAACATTTTATCCTCGTAAGTTGCAAGAATTAGCATCTGCTTTGTACTAATAATTATTGGTTTTTAAACAAAGTAGCGCATAATAAAGGTAAAACATCTTTATATACGCTTATTATACCGGAGGTATCTCGATGGCGGAAAAACCTGCAATAAAGATTGGCTATTTAAAAATAACAGACCATCTTATCCTGGGTGTCAGTGAACTCAAATTAAAAAAAGGAATGGAAAAATTTGAGCATTGCACACTTGAGCCTGTGGTTAAAAACGGGTGGAATGAGGTTGCAGATGCGCTTTCGGTCAAATCACTTGATGGTGCCCTGATCCTTGCGCCCACTGCCATGGATTTGTACAAATCCGGCGTGGACTTAAAATTATTGCTTTTGGCCCATAAATCAGGAAGTATTCTTGTAAAGAGTAAAAAAGCCAATATTGAAAAAGTTGAAGATTTCGCCGGTAAGACCGTTTTGATACCCTACCAATTATCCATCCATAATATGCTGTTTCATAAGCTTTTATCAGAAAAAGGCCTGAAGCCAGGGCGGTCCACAGAAAAGGGGATTGATGTTACCCTTGAAGTTGTGGCTCCTTTCCAGATGCCTGAAGCCATTGAGTATGATGAAGAGGGTGAGATCGGCGGATTTATTGTGGCAGAACCCTTTGGGTCCCAGGTAATTGCCCAGGGGCACGGTGAAGAGTTTTCCCTGTCAAAAGACCTGTGGCCGGGTCATCCCTGTTGTGTCTTTGTTATGCGATCAGAGATTATTGAAAAACATCCGGAAGCTATCCAGGAAATTTGCAACAGCTTTGTAAAATCAGGCCTTGCTATTGATGCCCAGCCAGATCCGGCTTCTGTTATCGGAGGTGATTTTTTATCCCAGGATAAAGAATTGATCAGAAAGGTGTTAACCACTCCGCCGGATAGGATTACAACGGGTGAACTGTTTCCTGTGATAGAAGATCTTGATACAATCCAGAAATATATGATGGACAAAATGAAAATTATGACAAGTCTTATTGACCTGGAAAAATTTATAAATACTGAATTTGCCGTCAAAGCAGGTGCTAAATAATAAAGCCAAGCTAAATAAAATTATTTGGCAGAATCTATAAACTTATATATTTGTGAAATCGCTTTTTCACTCCATTTGGGTTTTCCGGAGATTGTCTGAACTCCATCCTGATTAAGGCGATTTGTGGATTCTTTTGCATTCAACCCTTCTGTTTTAAGGCTTAAAATCGTTTTCATGACAGCAGCCTTGTATTCTTTGAGATTTTTTTCCGGTGTGATATCAGGTTTTAAGGACGGGGTATCGCTGATAAGGGCGGCCAGATCATCCAAGGGGGCCAGGGGTTCAGGTTCAATCAATAAAGACAAATCGTCGATTTCAACGGAAATTTGAGCTTGTTCTTTTTTTTGCGGCTTAACCAGTAAAGAAAGATTGTCCACCGGCGTTTTTGCAGAAGATATATCGTCAATTAATAATGACAAATCATCTATCTTAGGATCTGTTTCCCTTGTCTCTTGAGTTGAAACCGTATCTATCAAAGTCGATAAATCATCCATATCATCCAATTTTTGTGCCGGATCCAGAAGTTTTGACAGGTCATCAAGCCCAGGCGCTTCCTCAATCTTTTGGTCAATGAGAGCGTATAAATCATCTGGTTTTGGGCCTTTTTTCTCGGGCTGTTCTTCCATTTTGCCCGGGATATTTTGGACACCCACAAGGGGATCATCAAGGAGCATCTCTTCCTTGATCAAATCAGACAGATCATCCATATCAATTTCACTGGCTTCCAATAGATCAAAGGAAGGATCTGGGGAGGTAAATATTTCTGATATATCCTCTTGCTCGTTTACTTGCTCGTTATTGTTGAGTTCCGGGAGGGCAATATCCGATGTTTCATCTACTGTCATCACCTGTGCTGCCTGAAAAGCAATTTCACCTGCTTGCGAATCATTAATTCTGTGTCGGTTCATTTCCTGGAGCGCATTGGCTATATTATTCATGGCCATGGCTTTTTTTTCTTCAGCCTCAGCTCTTTTTTCTATGGCAGTCGCTTTTCTTTCTTCAGCCGCTGCTCTTTTTTCATGGGCAGTGGCAACTCTATTTTGTTGGATTGCGATATCATCGAACAATAATTTAATTAGGCTTAGCCCATCCTTGCTTATCCGAATATCTTCATTGGGTTGCTTTGAAAAATAGCTGTCAGTCCCATGGTCAGAATCTTTTTGTGGGAAGGTCTTAAGTTCCTGGTCTATCTCCGACGGCAGCATACCTGCATCCATGGATTCTTTTATTTTTATTAAAACCGGAATTGTATTTCGGGAATAATAATGATGGCCGTCAATGCGGTCAAAGGGTAACCATTGGCTGAATCGCTTTAATATGAATTTTATTGTTGCGGTTCCAAAGTTTAATTCTTGTGTTATCTCTATAATTGATAATGGTTTTTCCTGGATCATTTTTACCTCATTTAAACCGTATTATAGGTTTTTTTCTTCCAGTAATACGCATGTAAGTTTCGTCGGGATATCCTAAGGCAATCACTGCATGTATCCTTTCCCCTTTGGGAATATCAATTTTTTTCTGGATCATTTTGTCGGCTTTCATGGCTTCAACGGCAAACCCGATAAGACAAGAACCAAGCCCCATGGTGTGGGCAGCCAAAAGAATATTGCCGGCAGCCAGCATGGCATCTTCCTTGGGACAGCTTGCCTGGGGGCCGGAACCTATCAGAATACAGGCTGTGGCACCATGGAAGAGCCTGTCGATATTCTGGTTTTCCATTTCATCCATGGCATCTTTCACAGAGGCATAGTATTCTTTATAATAGGCATCAAGGCTTTTGATACCCACTAGTTTTAGCCCTTTTCTCAAAAAGGGGTTTGCAGCTTTTTTATTGAGATTTTGGAAAAAATGTTTAATTGATATTCCAAAATTCAATACAGTCTGTCTGGAGGAAAGGCAGGTAAATGTCCATTCCTGGCTATTGGTCCCCGAGGGTGCAAAAATAGCCATTTTAATCAGATCCCGCAGAACTTCAGGTTCCACAGGATTATTTTTAAAATTTCTACAGGACCTTCTGGAAGCAATTAGCCTGGCAAGATCTTCCCTTGGAAAATCACCAAATTTCATCCATTTTTTGTCCAGTGAAAAGGTCTCAAACGAGGCCATCTCATTATCAAGGGCATTTACCCTAATAGCGTTGACAGGACAAACTGCCATGCAATGACCGCATGAAAGGGAGTTCTCCCCGGTAATAACGGCAATGCCGTCGATAATGGACAGGGTGTCGGAAGGGCAGACTTCAAGACAAAATCCACATCCTGTGCATTTATCTTGATCAACAACAATGGTTACGTTTCTCGGGTTCATTTACGGTCCTGATAAAACTATTAAATACTATATTGTTATCATATTTTTTTAAACACAGAAAGAAATATCTATGGGATGTTTACGAAAACCAAGAAACCAAGAACATTGGAATCATTTGATATCAGAACTGATTGAACAAATGCAGACCGTGGTTTGAGAATTATGAGTAAATCGTTTGACACTGTTTTTTTAACTTGTTATATTGTAACCAAGTAGAAATTCTAATCATACTTAGTTCCGATAAAAATGTTTAACCAGAAACATTAACTGACAAAGCAGACATTCAATCTCTTTCAATCTGTTTTGCCCAGAAATTTGACGAATTCCAACCAATATAGACTGGCAGCATCAGCCTCCTTGCTGCCCAGGGGAGGGTAAAATGGCCATCAAAACAAATCCAAAATCTTTAGTACACCACATTGATGCAGTGAAAAAAAGAAAAAAAGTTTTTGAAGATGCCTTTCAAGGTGTTTCCCGGATGATTCTGGATGCAGGTATTCAAAAAATCACCGTCAAAGGGAAAACCACCTATCAGTTTGATTTGTTCAGCCAGGGGAAAAAACATCTGATTGGCATGTATGATGAAATCAATAGTCTTGTTTCCTTTGTAAAAGATGCCTCCGAGGGCGGTTCTTCCAGGGAAATGGCCTTTGTCCTTGTAGGAGAACCCGGAAACGGCAAAACTTTTCTGGTGGAATATCTTTGCGCTCGATACCGGGAGTTTTTAACCATTCCCAAAAACAGAAAACACACCTTTAGATTTGTCAATTTAGAACAGTTGGGCGGATACGGTAAGATCAAGTTTATCGAGTCCCAGACCTATGAAGATCCCATGATTCTGGCCATGAGCCTACATGAAACAAAAGATGAATCCATGGAATATTTAAGTAAAAAGTTTAAATTTACAACCAAACAAATAGAAAGTCTTTATAATAAATATCGTCCCTTGGGGGCCTGTTCCGCCTATATTTGGAATCAGATCAGGGAGGCCTGCGACAACGATATTACCAAGATGCTCTCTTTCATAGAAATTACCCAGGTGCCTTTGATTGAAAGTCTTGGCACCATTACCGGTAAATATCCTGCCAAGGACAAGATAACCTCTTCAGCCGTGGATCTTATGGGCGAAGAATCCATCCAGAGACTTCTTCATATATCTGATTCCAATAACCCATATAGGTTTGATTGGAGAAGGGGAGCCCTGGCCCGGGTTGCCGGTGGCGGGATACATTTCAGTGATGAAATTTACAAGAATAAAAAGGATTTGGTCCAGGTCTATCTGGGAGTCATTCAAAACAGAACCATTGAACTGGATGGCTTTAAATGGCCCATTGACACCCTTATTATTGCCACAAGCAATAATTCCGAGTTTGATACATTTTTGTCGGAACGGGAAGAAGCCCCAATCATTGACAGGTGCCGGATCTGTTATGTGGCACATAACACAGATTATAAGATCCAGAAATATTTAACAGAGTACGCCATTGGTACAGACACCAAACGTTCCCTGGCCCACGAGGTACTCCACCAGGACCCCAACCTAAACCATGCTGCATCGGTGGGGGTGGTGTTAACCCGTCTTCCCCATTCGGATAAATTAACCCCGGTTGAAACCATGAAGCTTGCTGCCGGCGAAGTGGCAGGTGAAAAGAGTTTAAAAACCCTTGCAGAACTCATTGACTCCCTGAACCAGGACACTGAGATAACCAAGCGGTTTGGGCAAAAGGGACTGGGCCAAAGAAATCTTGGACGGGCAGTTCAACTGCTGCTGGAAAGCTCTGAAACCAATGAAGGCAAATGTATGTTTGCCCTGGACATCTTTAATGCACTTGAGAGGACTGTGCTGGATTATGTACAGGAGCCTTCTGACCGTGCAAAATTCAAGGAAGACCTAAAGCTTGCCAGGGGGCTGTACCGGGAACGGATTATGACGGAAATGTTCAATGCCTATATGGATGAACCCCTGGCCATTAAAAAGGATGTTCTTAATTATGTGAACATGATCATTGGAGTTGATGCAGAGCATCTGGGACCTGATATGATGTGGAAATACAAGGATCCCCAGACCGGCGAATTAAGAGCCCTTAAAATAGACGAGCGCTACATAAAGAATGTTGAAGAGCGACTTGGTTTGAAAACAGAGGAGCAGCGGGCCTCTTTTAGAAATTCCATCCGAAAAATCTACGGACAAAAGTTGTCCGTGGATGCCAATTACGATTTCATGGATAATCTTGATTTGGTCAAAGCCATTACCGATGTCCGTCTGAAGTCGGATATTGCAGGAGCCGGCTCTTTAATAGGGGCCCTGGCCAATAGGACAAATGAAGAGAATCAAAAGCTTTATGATCGAATGATTTTTACCATGAATGAAAAACTTGGTTATTGTCAAACCTGTGCCCAAAAGACCATTGAGTATTTTTGCAGCCAGGAGGATGATAAATAAAAATATGAGAGGTGAGTGCTGAGGGTGATACTTCCTTTCTCACAACTCATTACTAATAATAAGGGAGAACTAATCATGACAACCCTTGATGAACTCCTTGAAAGAGACAGACAAAGAGAAGAAGACGGGTTTAAGAGAAAAATCCGCATCGGTCAAATTGTAAAACCAGGTTCAGGCGGCAAGGAAAAAATCATTGTGGTGCCGACAACCGTTGAAGAAAAATTTGTCCATGACGAGATTAACCTGGAGCAGGAGCAGGGGGAAGGTGAACCCACCGGCGGAACAGGAGAAGGAGAGGAAGGCGATATCATCGGTGAACAGCCGGTCAGACCCGAAGAAGGCGAGGGTGAGGGGGAAGGTTCAGGAGAAGGCCCCGGGGAAGGAGAGGGCGGGGAACATGAATTTGAGGCCAATGCCTATGAACTGGGAAAGGTGTTGTCCCAGGATTTTCAGCTCCCCAATTTAAAGGATAAAGGGAAAAAAAGAACCCTGGCCAAGTATATTTATGATCTTACTGATAAAAATAAAGGTTCGGGGCAGTTTCTGGATAAAAAAGCCACTCTTAAAAAAATTGTACAGACCAATATCATGCTGGGCCGGGTCCCGGATGTTTCCGACATTGACACCACCCAGTTTATCATCTCCCCCCAGGATCTAATTTACAGGATTCTTTCCAGGGAAAAAGATTTTGAATCCCAGGCATTGGTTTTTTTCCTAAGGGATTACTCCGGGTCCATGGGAGGGAAGGTCACCCAAGCCGTGGTTTCCCAGCATGTAATGCTATATTCCTGGCTCATGTATCAATACGAGAAACAGGTGGAAACACGGTTTATCCTCCATGATACAGATGCCAAGGAAGTTTCTGATTTTTATAAATATTATTCTTATAAGGTGGCTGGCGGCACCAAGGTTTTTACCGCATTTAAACTGGTCAATGATATTGTGGAAAGAGAGAATCTGGCCAGGGATTATAATATTTATGTTTTCCATGGCACAGATGGCGACGACTGGGATAAGGAAGGAAAACAGACCCTAACTGAAATTAAGCGGATGATGGCGTATGTGGCCAGGATCGGTATTTCCATTGTGGAACACTCCTATGTTGGGAGCAAGCAGACGGAAGTTGAAAAATATTTAAAATCGTCAGGTATATTAACCAAGCACAAAGAGCTGATAAAATTGGATGTGATGGGTGAGAATGTGGATGATTCAAGAATTATCCAAGGTATAAAACGACTTATTTCCTAACCAATTTTATTTTTTAACCCATCTTATTTTCTAAGTGGTTTGGTTGTGTAACCAGAAAGGCAGATACCTATGGAACTTGTGAGTCAACATGTCAAAGGCATTATGGAAGAGTGCAAGATTCGGGCTCGGGATGCAGGATTACGCTTTGACGACGAGACCCTTGAATATATTGTAACCAATAGGGATATGATCGAACTGAGCCCTAAGGTGATGATACCCACCATGTATGATTATTGGGTCCATGATGTAAGGGTGTTGTCCGGTAAGGGCATGTATGAAGCCTATCCCTCCAACCCCTATGAAACTGTTATCAATACGCGGCCGGCAATTTCCTATTACAATGATAATAACCCGGACTGGCTCAATGTCATGATTTTTTACCATGTTCTGGGACACATTGATTTTTTCCAGAACAATCTCTTTTACAAAAATACCTGGGATGTAGATCTGACAGGTCAGGCTCTGGCCGATAAGCGCCTGATTTCAAAACTTCGCTCTGAAAAGGGAAGGCTGGTGGATTATGTGATTGAATTTTCCAGGGGGATAGACAATTTGGTGGGCTATTTCCGGGAAATCAATATAATTATTTCCAAGGAGAATCTAAGAAAAGAGAATCAAGGCAAGGTCAATATAGTAGATTACTATTTTGATATTTTTTTACAGAGAATAAAAGGGGTTTCCCATAACACCTATTTAAAAGAGATTACCCGATACAATGATAGCCAAAAAATGAATACTGATTTTTTTGAACCGGTTATTAGCAAATATCCGGAATTTGAAGAACTCTACAGAAAAAAGAAGGCGTCAAAAATCCATCATGAGTCCGATGTGATGGAATATATTATCCAGCATTCTCCATTTTTGAAGTTGGATGAAAATAAATGGATGAAGACCATTATCCAGATTGTCCGGAATACCTCTTTGTATTTTCAGCCCCAGATACGAACTAAAATAATGAACGAAGGGTGGGCCAGTTATTGGCACGAATATTTATTCATGCGGGATGACAGAATATGCGGACATGAAGCTGATTTTGCAAAGATCAATGCAGGTGTAACCTCCATGCCCAAGGTTGGTTTAAACCCTTACGCACTGGGCATGAGACTTTTCCAGCATATTGAAGATATGGAGGACAAGGGATGTTATTCCTTTGATTATTATTGCCAGAAAGATGAAATAAAAAAACAAAAATATAATAGCTTCAAAAAATCAGGAGGCCAATATATTTTTAAAATAAGGGAGGATCTGAATGATTTTACCTTTATAAACAGGTATATTGACCAGGAGTTTTTAACCAAACATCAATTGTTTGTATCTGGGAAAAGATTTAATCAAACCCGGATGTCCTGGGAATACTATATAAAATCAAAAAATGCCCAGGATTACAAAAAAATGGTAATAGACACCCTTTACCATCCGCCCGAGGTTAGTGTGGATGCTGATAAATCAGTCAAAGGCGTTCTTTATTTAAACCATTTGTTTGAAGAAAAGCCCTTGAAAACTGATTTTATCGAAAACACCATGATGGGTATTGAATACCTTTGGGGGGGACCTGTTCATTTAGAGACCAGTGACCCGATTGGTGAAGCCAAACCTGCGGGAAGTTACACCAATTTTTGGGATCCTTCAGCCGCTGGATCCAAAGCCCCTGAACCCCAAACAATTCAATGGAAGAGAATGCGCTATGTGATGGAAAATCGTAAACTGCATAAGCGGGAGCTATAGTCTATTATGGAAAAAAAATTATCCCCAACTGAATCCGTGGACCAGGCCCTTGGACTGCTGGATAACAATATATCAGACTATCAGCGGTTGAAACCAATTGCATTTCAAGAATTTTTAAGTGTTTTAAAAGCAAATCCGTCTCAAATCCTGAGAAATATATTTCAGGCGTTTCATGCCATGATCAAGAGC
>DAOWDR010000055.1 GCA_030638935.1 Desulfobacteraceae bacterium
AGTACCAAGGGGAATTTCTACTATCTCGGACTTTAAAGGATATTCATCTATAATATCACGGGCAATGTAAGCATCACAGATATCTGCAATCAAAAAGACCGCACGCTTCATTGCATAGACAGTCCCTTCAGGGTCCACACCCCGCTCAAAGCGGTGGGAGGCATCTGTTGCAATACCGGTTTTCTTGGCAGTCCTGCGAATGGAAATCGGATTAAAATAGGCACTCTCTATCAGAACACAGGTGGTGGTATCGGAAATTTCCGAGTTTTCACCCCCCATGACCCCGGCCAGAGCCACTGACCGCTCTCCATCACAAATCATCAGCATATCGGGCTCAAGCTTGTGCTCTTTGCTGTCCAGGGTGGTAAAATCAATGTCTGACCCGGCTTTTTTAACGATGATCCGGCCCTTGGCCAGATTGTCAAAATCAGATGCATGGAGGGGTTGTCCTGTTTCAAGCATGACAAAGTTGGTCACATCAACCACATTATTTATGGGGGTCAATCCAACGGATTCCAGTTTTTGGCGCAGCCAGAAGGGAGACGGTCCTACTTTAACGTCAAAAAGCATTCCGGCAGAATACCTTGGGCAAAGATCCTCATCCACAATCTCAACCTTTGCATAATCATGGATGGACTTACTTACCATTTTTTCTTGGGGCAGAACAACTTTTGGTAATTTCACCTGGCCCATGGGCTCGGTAAAAGCGCCAATTTCCCTTGCCACGCCGATCACACTCAGGCAATCCGGCCTGTTGGGAGTCAAATCAATTTCAAAAACGGTATCGGAAAGACTCAAAGCCTTTTCCAAAGGAGTTCCAGGCAAATGACCTTCTCCAAGGTCCATTATGCCTGCGGCATCGGCAGCAAGCCTCAGCTCGGATCCGCTGCACAGCATGCCGCAGGATTTTTCTCCCCTAAGCTTGCTTTTCTTAATTTTTAAGTCTCCGGGCAGTACAGCGCCGGGAAGGGCGCAGGCAACATACATGCCTTGTCTTACATTGGGTGCACCGCAAACAATCTGGATCGGTTCATCTCCGCCGGCATCAACCGTGCAGCAGGACAGCTTATCAGCGTTGGGATGCTTTTTAACCTCGTTCACCCGGGCCACCACAACATTGTCCAGATAATCATACAGACTTTCAACACAATCAACTTCCAATCCCGCCATGGTAAGTCTGTCAGAAATTTGTTGGGGATCAAGGTCAACGGGAATATATTCTTTTAACCAGCTTAAACTGACTTTCATATTAAAACTGCCCTAGAAAACGAAGATCGTTTTCATAATATTTTCTAATATCATCAATACCATACTTGAGCATGGCCATGCGCTCTATGCCAACGCCAAAGGCAAACCCGGTGTAAAGATCCGTGTCATACCCGACATTTTCAAAAACCGCAGGGTGGACCATACCGGAACCCAGGACCTCAAGCCAGCCTGTTTTTGAACAGACACGGCACCCCGCACCCTTGCACATCACGCATCGGATATCCACTTCAGCACTGGGTTCGGTAAAGGGGAAAAAGCTGGGTCTAAACCGCAGGGAAGTCTCTTTATCAAAAAACTGGTGAACAAAGGTGGTCAATATTCCCTTAAGATCGCCAAAGGAGATGTTTTTATCCACCATCAATCCTTCGATCTGATGGAACATGGGGGTATGGGTCAAATCGGAATCACACCGAAATACCTTTCCGGCAGAAATGATACGAACCGGCGGATCAGTTTTTTCCATTGCTCTGGGTTGGGAAGGGGAAGTATGGGTTCTTAAAACAATGTTCTCCGACACATAAAAGGTATCCTGCATATCCCTGGCAGGATGATATTTCGGAATATTTAAGGCCTCAAAATTATAATAATCTGTTTCAACCTCAGGACCCTCTGCAATATCAAACCCCAACCGCATAAAAATACCGCTGATCTCATTTAAGACCTGGGTAATGGGATGGAGGGATCCCCTGGCAGCCGTACGGCCGGGCAGGGTTACATCAATGCCGGAAATACTATTTTCATCTTGAGCTTCAAGACCTGAAACTGCCTGTTGAATCAAGGATTCAAGCTTCACCTTTAAAAGGTTGGCATTCTTTCCGGCATCGGGACGATCCGCCTCGGGAAGGGATGAAATATTTCTCAAAAACCCGGTGAGTTCTCCCTTCCTGCCAAGATACCGGGTGGACACCAACTCAAGGGCCTCACTGGACTCGGCTTTTTCAATATTCTCAAGGGCCTCTTTTTCAATGTCAGCAATACTGTTTTGCAAAATACCCCCAGTGTCGTCTAATTTAATCGGGCAGTTGCCTGGGATGCCAACTGGGAGAAACCGGCAGGATCACAAACAGCAAGATCAGCCAACACCTTACGGTCCAATTCACAGTCAATCAGGCTGAGACCATTCATGAATTTTGAATAGGAAAGGTCGTTCATCCTTGCTGCGGCATTTATTCTGACTATCCACAATTTTCTGAATTCTCTTTTCCGGACACGCCTGTCACGGTAAGCATACATCAATGCCTTATCAACCGCATCTGCAGCTGTTCTGTATAATTTGCTTCTACCACCCCTAAAGCCTCTTGCAAGCTTTAAGACCTTATTCCTGCGTCTATTTGCTTTAAACCCTCTTTTAACTCTCATCTATCTGACTCCTTACTATATTCTGGGCTTCGAATTAGTTATCCCCAACAAAGGGTAATCCGGACATTAATTAGCCATTTGGCAACATACGTTTGACTGCTTTCAAGTTTGAATCATCGATAATCTGATCCCGACGCAAAGACCGTTTTCTTTTGGTAGTCTTTTTTGTCAAAATATGACTGGCATGGGATTTACGGAATTTGTATTTTCCGGACCCTGTTTTTTTAAACCGTTTTGCTGCGGCCCTGCATGTTTTAATTTTAGGCATTTTAACCTCTCCTGTATTGCAATTTACTAAAAAAATAGAAGGTGGTATAGAATATATACCACCATATATTACCTTATGTGTTTCAAACAGTCTGCTAATTTTGAACTAAGGAAATGAAGCTTAGCTTTTTGGCCCAAGCAGCATAGTCATCACCCGGCCTTCAAACTTGGGGTGCTGCTCAACCACTGTAAATTCCTGGGTCAGGCTGACAATTTTTTCCAAAACAGCATGGGCCTGTTCCCTGAGCATGAATTCTCTTCCACGGAAAACCAATGTGATCTTAACTTTATCATTCTTACTGATAAATTTTTCAATGTGCCGGACCTTGGTTTCAAGGTCATGATCATCTGTTTTAGGACGTACCTTTATTTCCTTAATCTGAGAACCTCTTTGCTTTCTCCTGGCCTCCTGTTTTTTCTTGGTAAGCTCATACTTATACTTTCCATGATCCATAATCTTACAGACAGGCGGATTAGCATCCGGAGAAACCTCAACCAAATCTAGGTTATCATCCCCGGCTATTTGCAATGCCTCTTCAATGGGCAACACCCCTATCTGTTCGCCGTCAGAACCGATCACACGCACTTCACTGGCCCTGATCCCCTTATTCACGCTTGTCTGATCCTGTCGTCCTCGTTTATTAGATATTTTCACACCTCCCGCTTTAGCACGCCTCCCTAAGTATTTATCAATAATAGTATAAGTAAGTATAACCTTGTAATTATAGCTGCTTGCTATTAAAAATGCAAGTGTTATTTATTTCCTTGTTGATGATCCTTTTTGTTCCCGGGTATAGGCTTCCAAAAAGCTATCTTTCCAGTAAAGGTTTGTCTCTTTATTAAAAAAATCATAAAAAAGATCAAGACTTTTTTCCCGCAACACCCCTGATACAATCTCTACCTTTGCCTCTTTATATAGAGGAGGCATCAAAGAAAGGTCACAACCTGTCCCTCCGCCCATTGGATCTTCAAAGGCATAAACAATTTTTTTTATTCCGGCAAGGATAATCGCAGCAAAACACATTAAACAGGGTTCCATTGTACAAAAAAGAACAGATTCCTTCGGCCTAAAATCCCGGGTCCTGACCTCAAGGGACTTCAAGGCCCTGATTTCCGCATGGTCAATCTCACTGAAAAATGGTTTGCCCAGGGCTGTTCCCTGCCGGGCCCCGGTTGCAATAACCTCTTTCCCCTGGACAATCACGCATCCCACAGGAAACTCTTCTTTTGCAAAAGCTGTTTTAGCCTGTTTCAAGGCTATTTCCATAAAAAATTCGTTTGACAAAATACCCCGGGATTCCTTAAGTAAAAGTTACATGACAATGTCTCCCCGGAAAACACAGACGGAAAAAGAGGAGTCTCTTGCTTTTTTTGATAATTATTGTATGTTATTCGGATCTTAATAAATATTCAATAATGAATTTATGAAACCATTAAAAAAAAAAGATAATCCCCTAAAAAAAAATCTTTGTATCAAGGAAATATTTCAACAAAGGGAACAAAGTTTTCGTTCCGAATACGGGACAGCAAGTGCAGATACGTCAAGGAGAACCGAGGAAAAGACTCCTTGTAATATCCGTACTCCATTTCAACTGGACCGGGACAGAATTGTCTACTCCAATTCTTTCAGACGCCTGAAATACAAAACCCAGGTGTTTCTATCTCCCCTGGGCGACCACTACAGAACAAGGCTGACCCACACCCTTGAAGTTTCTGAAATTGCCAGAAATATTGCCAGGGCTTTTGCCTTGAACGAAGATCTTGCCGAAGCCATTGCCCTGGGCCATGATCTGGGCCATACCCCCTTTGGCCATGGCGGGGAAACAGCCTTGATCGAAGTCCATTCTGCCCATTTTTCCCACGCAGACCAGAGTCTGCGGGTCGTGGATGTGCTTGAAAACAGAGGAAAAGGTCTAAATCTCACAAAACAGGTCCGGGATGGAATTCTCAAGCATTCAAAGGGTTTTGGCAACATCATCCCCGCCACTGCCGGTGAAACCGCCATCACAGTCGAAGGAAGAATTGTACGGGTGGCCGACATCATTGCCTACCTGAACCATGACCTGGACGATGCCCTCCGTGGAAAAGTCATCTCCATGGATGATGTGCCAGATATCTGTGTTCAGACCCTGGGAAAAACCCATTCCACCAGGGCCAGCACCATGATCGAACATCTGGTTTACAACTCCGGGGCCCAAAATGGTAAATTTGTTTTGAATATGGGAAAAGATGCCTTCCATGCCATGGCAATTTTGAGAAAATTTCTCTATGACAAGGTTTATCGTTCCCCTGCGGTTCACAATGAATTCATAAAGGCAAAAAAAATTATTATGGGCCTATATCATCATCTTCTGGAACACCCTGAGCTGATGCAAAAAGAACTGGAAAAAATGGAAATGGCCCCCTGGGATTCACGTAACAATGCGCTGAAAAGATCTGTTTGTGATGTGATTGCCAGCATGACAGACCGGTATGCACTGGATCTGTATACAAAACTTTTTTTTCCCAATCCCCTGGTATAAAACCATAATTAGCATAAACACAGGACCGATATAATCCCCATGACATCAGATCAATTTTCCAGGCTTTCCGATATTTATAAAGCCATGGACAAAACCTGGAACATGACTGCATCCCAATACGGTTTTATATGTCAGGGATGCGAGGACAATTGTTGCACCTCCTTATTTTTTCACCACACATTTATAGAAAAAGCCTTTCTTCTCAAAGGCTTTGAGCAATTAGCACCGGATACAAAAAAAAAGGTTCGCTCCAGGGCCAGAACCTATTACAATAAAACTTTTTTGGATAACGACATACCAACATCCCTGAAACTGATGTGCCCGCTCAACCAAGACGGCCAATGCCTGGCCTACGCCCATCGGCCAATGATATGCCGGCTCCATGGCCTTCCCCACGAGATCCACAAACCAGGGTTACCCATCTTTAAAGGGCCGGGATGCCATGCCGGTTTTTTTGACCAACACCCCTATGTCCCCTTTGACAGGACACCTTTTTACATGGACATGACAGAGGCTGAAATACAATTTCGACGTGAAACAGGTAAGACCGGGAAACTTAAGGAAACAGTGGCCCAGATGCTTCTTTTTTAAAACACATAAATATATTCGGACAGGAGAAAAAAAACTGATGTCAAATGGCCTTTACATAACAGCAACTGAATCAGGAAGCGGGAAATCGGCCATTGCTTTGGGGGTAATGGAGATGCTTTTCAGAAAATTGGACTGCGTCGGTTTTTTCCGGCCCATTATCAACCCTGATTCCCAAAACCCTAAAGACCCTGATATCCAATTGATTTCAGCACAATTCAACCTAAGCCTGCCCTATGAAAAAATGTACGGCATCACCCAGGCAGAGGCTGACCGCTTAATGGCCCTTGGTAAAAAAGGGGAGATCATTGAAAAAATCATTGAAAAATATAATGATGCACAAAGGCATTGCGATTTCATCCTCTGCGAAGGGACTGATTTTGTCTCCTCCACAGCCGGTGTTGAATTTGATATCAATGCCAGTATCATTAAAAACCTGTCATGCCCGGTATTACTGATTGCAAACGCATTTCAAAAACCCCTTAAGGATGTCTCAAGACTTGTCAGCCTGACCCTGGAATCCCTTGTTGAAAAAGGGTGCAAAATTGTCGGCACCATCATCAACCGTGTTACATCCTCGACAGAGGATGATATTATCAATCGTATCAAAGCGGCCGGACTTGTTCGGAAACAATTGATATATGCAATTCCCGACGAACCAGTCCTGGCAAAACCGACCCTGGCCGAAGTTGCAAGGGCCCTTAATGCCGATATTTTATACGGCCACAAACAAATGTACCGGCATGCCAGAAGTTTTACAGTGGCTGCCATGCAACTGAGAAATCTGTTGCCCCGGATCATCCACGGCACATTGATTATTACGCCGGGAGACAGGGCAGACATCATTGTTGCCTGCCTGGCTTCCCTTTCTTCTGCTTCCATGGAAAAAATATCCGGAATTATTCTTACCGGCGGACTAAAGCCGGAGAAAACCATTTGGGATCTTATTCAGGGATTCTCAGGCATGGTACCGGTCCTAAGTGTGGATACCGACACCTTTGAAACAGCGGTTATGGTTGAAAAAATCCGAGCTGATATCTCCCCCAATGATGAAAGAAAAATAACCCGTGCCATGGCCTTATTTGAACAGCACATTGATATTGAAAAACTGGGAGAAAAGGTCATCACCACCAAAAGCACCATTGTGACTCCTAAAATGTTTGAATTCAAAATTATTCAAAGGGCAAGATCCCATAAAAAAAGAATCGTTTTGCCCGAAGGATCAGAGGATCGGGTTCTTCTGGCGGCAGAAACCCTTCTTCGCCGTGAAATTGTAGATATCACCCTTCTTGGAAACAAAAAAAAGATCCAACAAAAAATTGCCAAACTTGGGTTGAGGATGGGAGAGCTAAAGATTATAGAGCCATTGACCTCCTCCAACCTGGATCTTTATATCAACTCCTATTTTGAATTGAGAAAACATAAAGGGATAACAAAGGAAAATGCCAGGGATCTCATCTGTGATGTCAACTTTTTCGGTACCATGATGGTCCTTCACGGGCATGTGGACGGAGTGGTATCAGGAGCTGTTCACAGCACGGCAGCCACCATCAAGCCGGCCTTTGAAATCATCAAGGCCCAAAAAAAATCCACTCCGGTTTCCAGCCTGTTTTTCATGTGCTTAGGGGAGCGGGTGCTTGCCTATGGAGACTGTGCCATAAACCCTGACCCAGATGCCAGGGAACTGGCTGAAATTGCAATCACCTCGGCCCGGACTGCCGAGACATTCGGCATTGAACCTCGAATTGCCATGCTATCATACTCCACCGGGTCATCGGGAAAAGGAAAGGATGTGGAAAAGGTCAGGGATGCCACGGCATTGGTCAGAAAAAAACGACCGGACCTGCTTGTGGAAGGCCCCATCCAGTATGATGCAGCCATTGAACCCAATGTAGCCAGGACCAAACTGCCCAACAGCCAGGTTGCAGGGAAAGCCACGGTATTTATTTTCCCGGATCTCAACACCGGCAACAACACTTACAAGGCTGTGCAGCGATCCTCGGGTGCCGTTGCCATCGGACCTATACTCCAGGGTCTGAACAAACCGGTCAATGACTTAAGCCGGGGCTGCCTGGTTGCCGATATTGTGAACACGGTTGCCATAACAGCGGTGCAGGCACAAGGGACAGAAATATCGGTTCCAAAATAAATCATCCATTACCAATATCAAAGGACCGCACCCGGACAACAATTGCTCCTGTTAAAATGCCGGAATATCGATAATTTCAGGCTCCGGGCCGGGTAGCTTGGGACGTCTGATTGACCTGTTTTCAAGAGGGTCTAAATTTGCTGCGCTAAGGGCCGTGAACTCCGGTCCAGTAGGTCCTCAAACAGCACGACCCTTCACACTCCGCTGCATTAAGACCCTCTAAAAAACAGCAATCCTATGACTGTCCCAAACCACCCGACCCTCAATGCCATACCCGATAATGCCGGACGTTACCCACCATCGCCAGACACTAAAGACAATCGCTCCCCAATATTTGACTGGGCCCTCTTCCAGGCATTCTTCCGGCCCGAATCAAACCATAACATCATAATAATTTTATTCTTCAAAGAGCCCTTTATTTTATATTTTGAAAAAAATATAAAATAAAGGGCTCTTTGAATTTACCTCTCTGTCGCAGATATC
>DAOWDR010000441.1 GCA_030638935.1 Desulfobacteraceae bacterium
CAATCAATATTTGGATTTTCCATCGAATTTCTTTTTTTTCTTTTTTTTCAATTTTGATGAGGCGTTCTGATTGATCCGAAGCAGCAGCCTTTATTTTTTCCAGGTGATTTAAAAACGAAAACAATTCCTTTCGTACGGCTTTGCTCAAAAACAGGCCGTTTTGGGAAAAAAAGAGAGCCCTGATACTGTCAATAAAATCATCAGCCGCAACTGTGTCAAAAAAACGGCCCTCTTTGGTTTTTTTGAAGATGGTGGCATCTGAATAATAATGAGATGTCGGTGCCAGGCAGGCCCAGAGGTTTTTGTAGGCAATGAGTTGTTCTTCATTCAATCTGGATCTCAAGGCCTGCAGCCGGATGGATTTTTCCCTTTTCAACAGCAGAAAATGGCTGACAGCAGACATGAGCAAGGCAGACAAAAAACCGGTTACTGAAGCAATGAGCGTGGCGTTCACGATTCCTCCTTTTCGATATTGGAGTGCGGGGACTGCTTTGACAATGCCGTATGCGCAATCCCCCAATTGTTGTTTTTTTATGCTATAAGGCGGCCGGCAAGAGCTTTTTTTGACAGGTACAGAATTTTAGACCGACCTTGTATACCTATAAAGAAAAAGAGCGATCTTGTCAATCATCTTCAGCCAGGGAAAGGTATCAGGTATTTAACGCAGCTAAAAAAATTCTGACCACAACAGGCACCTGAAGATAAAAATAATTAAAATGGAGACTTCGCCGACCATAATTTCCGGGTCAAAGGCAGGTGGTCAGAGGTTTGAACCGGATTTAAATGGCTGCGAGGCGCACAGAAGCGCCGGAGCAGCCAATTTACCTTGGAATAAAACAGGAGGTTTTATGAGGCTGAAAGATGCGCATGCATACATGAGGTGATGGCTTTACCTGACCGCCTGTCGGCCCTTGTTGATATTGGCTTAAAAATATTAGCGAGTGTTTAAATCCCATGTTTAAATTTCTATTGAAGTGTTGTGGCTGTTTTGATTTTCCTTCCTTTGAAATCTGAATGTAAAAAACCTTGACAATTAAACCCTAAGATATTTAATACTGAATCCATGAAAAATAAAAAAATTGATTTGCTGCGTCAAAAAGGGGTGAATATTCCCAATCCAGAATCGGTTTATATTGATAAAAATGTAAATTTAGACCGAATATCAGGGCAGGGGGTCACCATATATGCTGGCTGCAAGATAATCGGAGAGCGGTCATTAATTATGGCAAATGCCCGTATCGGATACGAGGCACCGGTCACCCTGGAAAATACACTGGTGGGAGAAAATACCCAGCTTAATGGAGGATTTTTCCAGGATGCTGTTTTTGCCGGAAACAATATCTTTGGGTCAGGCGCCCATGTCAGAAAAGGAACCATTCTGGAAGAAGAAGCCAATGCTGCTCATACGGTGGGATTAAAGCAGACCATTCTTTTTCCCTTTGTAACTCTGGGCAGTCTGATTAATTTTTGTGATTGCTTCATGGCCGGCGGCACCAGCCGGAAAGATCATTCCGAGGTGGGTTCCTCCTTTATCCATTTTAATTATACCCCAAACCAGGACAAGGCAACTGCCTCAATGATGGGGAATGTTCACCAGGGAGTTATGCTCAAACAGAGACCCATCTTTCTTGGAGGGCAGGGGGGGATTGTGGGGCCCCTTCGAATGGGATACGGATGTATCACGGCTGCAGGGTCTATTGTTCGGAAAAATGAACTTAAAAACGACCGGATAATTCTGGGAGGCGGATTCAAGGAAGCGTCCCTTCCACGGCGGGAGGGGGTCTACTCCCAGGTGGATATGATTGTTAATAACAATATTGCGTATATAGCAGGGTTAATCTCTTTAAATGCGTGGTACAATCATGTCAGGCCACTTTTTGTCCATGATTATTTTTCAGAAGAACTTCTTTTGGGGATGCAAAAAAATCTGGCTGACTGTATTGATGAACGGATAAAGCGGTTAAAAAATTTTTATGAAAAGTTGATTATTTCGAAAAAAATTTTATTGACTGGAACCAAGAACAACAAAACAGCTTCCATTTGTTTACATGATACTGCCTTGGAAATGCTTAAAAAAGCAGAAGATATTTTTTATAAAGAAAGGTCTCTTGATCAAATAAGCAGGAGAGGGGAGTCATTTGTTAAGGCAATTGAACTTGGGATTAAAGACAAAGGACTATATATACCAATTATCCAGAATCTGGACCCCCAGGTGGCCATGGAAGGCAGTAGATGGCTTTATGGCATTGAAGAAAAGATTATCACCGCCCTGGGAATCTGTAAGAGAAAAGGTAAACCAGGGGATTGATTTCCCCAGGTTTTTGTGAACCAGAAATTAAAAGAAACAGGAATTCATTTTAAATGGGAAAACTTTTTGGAACGGACGGTATACGGGGCAGGGCAAACCTTTACCCCATAACCTGTGAAATAGCATTGAAAATAGGCCAGGCTGTGGGCGTGTTGACACAAAAAACAGGGAATGAAGCAATTGTCATAGGAAAGGATACCAGGGAAAGCTGCGATATGCTGGAATCTGCCCTGGCTGCAGGAATTGCCTCGGCTGGTGTGAACGTTTTTTTGGCAGGTGTGATACCCACCCCGGGGGTGGCCTATTTAAGCACCTGTCTTGATGGAGTTGGTGCGGGCATTGTAATTTCCGCTTCCCATAATCCCTATCATGACAACGGGATTAAAATTTTCAGCCAGGGAGGTGTAAAGCTCAGCGATGCCCAGGAGGAAGAAATAGAATCCCATATACTTGGAAAACAAAATGTTCCACGGGATAAAGTGGGAAAAATATCTATAATTTCAGATAGTTTGACTCTCTACTCAGAGTTTTTGCTTGGGATGTTTCCATTCAGGAAACTTGATTCCAAAATGGAAACTAACCTATTAAAAATTATAATCGATGCTTCCAATGGGGCTGCTTCAAGCATCAGTCATCTGGTGTTCAATGACAGATTGTTTGACGTACAATTCATCCATGACAGGCCGGATGGGATCAATATTAATAATAATTGCGGTTCCCAGCACACCCAGGACCTTAAAAACAAGGTATTGCAGGAAAAAGCAGACATCGGTCTTGCCTTTGACGGTGATGCCGATCGCCTAATTGCCATTGACGAAAAAGGCAATGAAATCACAGGGGATCGAATCCTTGCCATTTGCGCCAAGTTCGCCAAAGAGATGAATAAATTGAAAAACAATACAGTTGTAAGTACAACTATGAGCAACATCGGATTAAGCAAGGCCCTTGAATCCCTTGATATTATCCACTTAAAATCAGATGTGGGTGATAGAAAGGTGCTGGAGGAGATGAGTCGAACAGGCGCCGTTATGGGCGGGGAAGATTCCGGACATATGCTTTTTTTGGAGGATCATACCACAGGAGACGGAATGTTGTCTGCACTGAAGCTTTTGGAGGTGATGGTGGATACCGGCAAAAGCCTGTCCGATCTGGCTTCCATCATGGTTGTTTATCCCCAGGTATTGATGAATGTTGAGGTGGACGCATCACGGCCTGATTTTACTCTGATTACACCCATTGCCAAAACCATTCAAAGGATTGAAGATCAACTGGTAGGCAAAGGCCGTGTGCTGATAAGGTATTCAGGGACTCAACCCTTGCTCAGGGTGATGGTGGAAGGTCCCGATAAAAGAGAATATCTAAGCGCTTATACATTAAAAAAGGGTGACCCGATCGGGTCACCCTTTTTTTTATAAATATTGGTTTTTCGGATCTTTAATCCCGACTGCCACCCATGATGCGCAGCAGCATGAGGAACAGGTTGATAAAATCAAGATACAAGGCAAGAGCCCCCATGATAGCTCCTTTTCGCACCATGGCGCCGGAAGCATTGTCGGGCAGGGAGGCTGCCATAGTTTTTAATTTTTGGGTGTCATAGGCTGTCAGACCAACAAATACAAGAACACCTACATAGGAGATTACCATTGCCATTCCTGAACTCTGTACGAACATATTAACCACGGAGGCGATGATAATACCGATAAGTCCCATGGTTAAAAATCCGCCCATGGATGTCAGATCCCGCTTTGTAACCATTCCGTATATACTGCAAGCCAGAAAAGTAACAGAACAAACAACAAAAGTGGAGGCAATTGATGAGCTTGTGTAGGCGAGAAATATAAAGGACATGGTAATTCCGTTTAATGCGGCATAAATCACAAAGAGTGCGGTGGCCGTGGATGCCTGGATTTTTTGTATCCTTGCGCTCAAATAAAAGACAAATCCCAATTCCGCAATGATAAGTCCGTAAAAAACCATTTTATTACCAAAAACAAACTGAATCGCTGCCTCACTGTTTGAAACATAGTAGGCAATAAAGGCAGTCAGCCCAAGACCAATGGCCATCCAGTTGTAAACGCTTCTAATAAAAGAATTGACTTTTATTAGTTCATTGGATTGTGAAGTTGAAAAAGCTGAGTTCATAGTTTCCTCCAAAAAGTTAGTTTTAATTATTTGTTAAAGGCTAATATAACACGGGAAGGGGATATTTCAAGATTACAATTTGGTTAATCATCTATTTTCGGTGCTTGCAATAGAATAATAAAAGTTTACATAATATATATTATCAGACCTTATGATATATATTGTTTATTTTTAAGGCCTAAATCCCGGTTAAATCTTTAGAAAGAACTCAAAATTAGTATTGTTAAAAAGATGCCATTGTTTTATAAATTATGACTTTGTTATTGCATGGGCACACAAAATGAAAACAGCAGAAAAAAACAATGGGCATATGTATACGGTTTCTACCCTGACAAGGGAAATTAAATTTCTTCTTGAAGAGCGGTTTCCATTTTTATGGATTACCGGGGAAATTTCCAATTATGCCTTGCCAGTCTCGGGTCATTCCTATTTTTCCCTGAAAGACGCAAATTCCGTAATTTCCTGTGTCATGTTTAAAAACCAAAAACGAGGCCTGAAGTTTGCCCCGGAATCGGGTATGAAGATCTTCGGTCTTGCCAGGATTTCTCTGTATGAACCCAGGGGATCATATCAATTGATTTTTGAACATCTTGAACCTGAAGGAGCCGGCTCCTTACAGGTGGCCTTTGAGCAATTGAAAAAAAAACTGGCATCCCAGGGTATTTTTGACGACTCCCATAAAAAACCGATTCCGTTTTTACCTTCAAAAATAAATGTGATCACTTCCGGGACCGGTGCGGCTGTCCGGGATATCATCCATGTGGCCGGCCGAAGGTTTTCCGGGATTCATCTTGAAATTATACCGGTCAAGGTTCAGGGGGAAACAGCTGAAAGCCAGATTGCCGATGCCATTGAGACCGTGAACCTTTCCTCAAAACCTGCAGATCTTATCATCCTTGCCAGGGGTGGGGGGTCCATTGAAGACCTTTCTGCCTTTAATTCGGAGCGGGTTGCACTGGCAATATTTAAATCGAAAATTCCTGTTATTACAGGGGTTGGTCATGAAACAGATTTTACCATTGCCGATTTTGTTGCTGATCTCAGAGCCCCTACCCCTTCAGCTGCGGCAGAACTTGCCCTTCCAAACAAAGGTGAATTGATTCAGCAGGTTAACCGCCTCACGGCATCCCTTACCCTTGCCATGAAACAAAAAATGGATTTTTCCCACCAAAAACTGGATGACCTCAGCTTTCGCCTTAAAAGTCCCGACCGGGTATTGGAAGACTTTAAAATCCGGATACAAGAATGTAAGGATAGAATGAAACGAGTTCTTAAGACCAGGGTTCTATATAATAGGGAAAGAATTTTCTGGTTGCAAAAGGCCCTGGATGGAAAAATCCCTTTGGTCAAAATCATGGAAAATCGAAAACAGGTAAACAAATTAACTACTGCTTTTGGAATTGGGATGGATGCCCGCCTCTCTGACTGGAAAGCAAAAACCAGGGAGATGGGAGTAAAACTTAGGGCGCTTAATCCCAAATCTGTTTTGGATCGGGGGTATAGTATCGCTAGAATACTGCCTGGGAAAAAAATACTCATTGATGCCAAGGATGCAGCCTTGGACGATCAAATTGAAATAGTTTTATCTAAAGGACGCCTGGTTACCCGGGTGGAAAAAAACAATGGCAAAAAAAAGTTTTGAAACTGCTCTAAAGCAGCTTGAAGAGATAGTCAGGGAAATGGAATCCGGAGATTTAAGCCTTGAGCAGGCAGTAAAAAAATATGAGACAGGCATTAGCCATTCCAAATATTGTATGGATATTCTTGATCAAACAGAAAAAAAAATAACCCAGTTAACCCGGGGCAATGACGGGTCCATGAAAAAGGAACCCTTTGACAATGAATGACCTTTCATTTGATTTATCCTCCTATTTGAAAGAAAATAAAAACCTCGTTGAGATCTCACTCTCAAAGATACTCAGCCAGTTTGATCCGAATCGAGAATTGGTTCAGGCCATGGGACACTCACTGATGGCCGGGGGAAAACGTATCAGGCCAGTGCTGGGGTTAGCTGCTGCCAAAGCCTGTGGAGGCAATCCCCTCACTGCCCTGCCCGCCTGTTGTGCCATTGAGATGATCCATACCTATTCCCTGATCCACGATGA
>DAOWDR010000047.1 GCA_030638935.1 Desulfobacteraceae bacterium
AAGATACAGGTCGCATTCACCCCGCATGGCTGCATCATTACAGGCATTGACATCCCGTATATCGATATCAACAATAATTCCTATCTTTTTGAGGTCCTCTTTGATTATTTCAGAAGCTACCCTGTCGATCCTGGAAGGTACGATGAGCAGCTTAACCTTAAGCCCGTTTTCAAAACCTGCCTTTTTTAATAGTTTTTTTGCTTTGGAAAAGTCCTGCTGGTGGACAGGGGCATCATTCCAGTAACCGATCAGCCCCGGCGGCAGAAAAGAGTTTGCCCGCTTTGCATATCCGTAAAAGGCTTTATAAATCATTTTATCCACATCAAGGGCATATCGTATGGACTGCCTTACCTCAAGAATGTCAAAGGGAGCCTTATTTGCCATCATTCCCAGCCACCAGATCTGCTGACCGGGTAAAACCTTAACATTAAAATCAGACATGTTTTTAATGCTTTTAGTATTCACAAAAGGAAGCTGAAGCACATCCAGGTCCCCATTGATCATATCCTGTTCCAATAGATTTTTATCATTTTTAGGACAAAATATCAGCCGCGAGACAAAGGGTTTTATTCCCTTGAATCCTTTGAATCTTTCAAGTTCGGTGCGGTCACCCGGAGCAAACAGTTTAAACTGATACGGGCCTGTCCCCACCGGATTGAATGCGAAATTCTGATGCCCCATCTCTGTTACTGCCCTGTGTGATACGATCATGCCGGCATTTGACGGCAAAATAGAGGTAAACAAAGCCGGACAAGAATATTTCAAGTTGATTTTTACTATATAACGGCTGATCTTCTGTACGCTGTCCAGCACATCCCACATGCTTTTGTAAGGAGAGGTACTTTTTTTGTCGATGATTCGTTCAAAAGAAAATCGAACATCTTCAGAGGTCATTTCACCATACCCTCGATGAAACATCACCCCCTTGCAAAGATAAAAAATAATCTCCCGGCCGTCACTTGAAACATCCCAGGATCTTGCAAGGTTTGGTTGAGTATCCCATGTGCCCTCCTTATACCGAACAAGCCCGTCATAGATACAGGTCATAATTGTTAATTCACGACTTGCACTACTCATCCATGCGGGATCAAGTGTTGTTATATCCTCCCATCGTCCGATCCTAAGCCACTCAGGCTGATTAAAGTACAGGTAATTACCCCTCCGGGCCTTGTGCAGCTTGGCCTGGTATTCTTGTGTTGCATTGGCATCGTGGATGACAAGCTCTCCGATCATAAATTGAAATAACAAAACCATGGAGACATTGGATGGAAAACCTTGCTCCACCCTTGATATGCATTGCAAATGGACCAGGGCGTAACGGGCCATGGGACAAGGAGACAGATCACTTATTACAACAAGCGGAATATTCAAACCTGAAACGGAAGAGGCTATTCTGAAAAGGTTGTCAGGATAGGGTTCAAGTCCCAGGATAATTACAAGGCTGCGTTCAGGAGCATCTGCAAGGGTTGTAATGCAATTGTGTCCACCCACCTTTAAAATTTCCACTCCGGGTCGAATTTCCTGCAGCATCCAGCCCAGACTGCATGCAAGAGAATAGGAATTAAATGAACCAATAATAAATATCTTTTTACTCTTGTTGATAAGCTCCAGAACATGACCAACGGATTCCATGTTCATATGATCTGCCAATGCATGCAGCTCATTAATTCCTTTATTAATGGACTTTTTGAATCTTGCCTTAGGAGGTGTATCATTTTCATCGTAATCAACACTTTGGCGGATATCCCGACCCGGAGCCTGAAAATTATTTTCCGCCATCAAAGCATCCAGAAAATCATGATATCCTGCATAGCCGATTCTCTGGACAAACCTTACCACGGTTGCTTCGCTGGCATCACATTCAGCCGCAAGTTTCCGGGTGGTCATAACAGCAATTTTTCCGGGATTTGCCAAAATAAATTCACCGATTTTTTTGGGCTTTCTTGATAGGGTCTTTAATTTTCCGGCTATAATTCTGGTTGGGTTCAATAGGTTAGACTCCATTGACATATCATCTCCTTAAGACACTATAATGTAACAAAAGCTCAGGACCTTATCTCATCTCGTCCCAGCATTCCATCGATAAAAAATTGCACAAAAAAACCCTTGTAACCCCTATGCAATCAAGTAAAGAACGCTACCATAGCTGTGTATTTTTTTCAAGGACTTCCATGGGCTTGACGCAAGCCACAAAAATAACATCTCTGTGATTCATGCCGTTTTTTGATTCCAGCCGGCTCTTCCAAATGTTATATTTTTGTTGCACCAGAGAACTAACTCTTTAAAACTTTTGATGTATTGCGTGATTTTTATATTAAATACAGGCTTCAGCATTATTGAAAGATAGAAATACATGGAATTTTAATGGAAAAACTAAAACCATACTTTTATACTTGACACGATAGTTGAAATAAAGTAGCTTGCGCGCAATGAATGTAACACGTGTTGCATTTGTTACATTCATTACAAAACCTATTATATTTCACGCTTTCCTCTTTAGTATGAGCGAATGCGTTACACGCCAACCCAAAGATTTTTCAGGAGGTTTTTTATGTCAGATCGCGGAAACCATGAATATTCTTCAATACGGTGGCTTCAACTTGCCATCCTTGCCGGAGGAGCAGGTGCCATTTACTTTTTGCCCTACCTGCGCAGCTCCTTTTATGATTCAATGATCAAGTCCCTTGGGCTGACCAACACCCAACTGGGTGTGATTCAAAGTATGTACGGGGTTTTCACCATTTTGTGTTATTTCCCAGGTGGATGGCTTGCCGACAGGTTCTCCCCCCGAAAAATGCTTACATTTTCATTTATCTCCACCGGGATCGGAGGACTGTGGTATGCACAATTCCCCAGCTATCCCCAATTGATCATTCTCCACATCTTTTTTGGCATAACAACCACCCTAACCTTCTGGGCTGCCATGATCAAGGCAGCCAGACAATGCGCCTCTCCGGACAGCCAGGGCAAAGTTTTTGGACTGCTTGAAGGGATCAGGCGCGTATTATCCACGGTCATCGGACTTGGAACCGTTGCTCTCTTTGCAAAATTTGCCAATGAGGCAATGGGATTAAGGGCTGTTATCTATACCTATTCGGCAGTCCTCCTCCTGGCCGGAACCCTTACCTGGCTTTTCTTTGAAGACGAAAGAGAGATTTCCAAAGACAAACACAACCAGGTATCAGGCCTTAAGTCTTTTATAATGGCATTTAAAATTCCTGCTGTATGGCTCATAGGTGCCATTATTTTTTGTGCCTATTGCTCCTATTCCCTGGCCGATTATCTAACCCCTTATTTTACCAATATTTGCGGGGTCAGTGCCGCCATAGGAGCAGCGCTTGCAACGGTAAGGACCTATGCCATAGGCCCGGTGGGCGCCATTGCAGGGGGCACCCTGGGGGATAAATTTTCATCTTCCGGTGTGATGATTTTTGGTTTTCTGATCACCATTTTGTGCAATGTTTTATATTTAGTGGTTCCGGGAACTCCCCAGCTTCTGCTCTATGTAATCACCAATATGCTGGTCATGATGACCGCTCATTTCGCACTTAGAGGCCTTTACTATGCTTTGCTGGAAGAGGGCAAGGTCCCAATGGTAATCACTGGAACTGCAACGGGGATTATTGCAACCGTAGGCTATATGCCCGATGCATTCATCTGGACCATAGCAGGTAAAATTCTCGATAAAAACCCGGGTCTTGCCGGATTCAACACCATATTTATGATTGCCATTGCCGCGGGTGTCGCCGGTCTTATTTTTACGCTGATATTCAGACAGCTTGCAGTCAAACAAAAAGACAGGCTGCAAAATGTTGCCGTGACAAATTAACCGGCTGCAATCGTAAACCCCATACAATGATTTAACCAAGTTTCATATATAAACTTTAATCAGGAGAATAAAGGATTATGAATCGAGCACTTTTTAATTTTGACAGGAGTAGACTGGACACCATTCACAAATACTCCCTGGAACTTTTGGGTGAAACCGGCATAAAATTTCCCAACAAAGATGCCTTAGATATTTTCACCCAACATGGATTCAAAACAGATGGCGAAATGGTTTTTTTCCAGGAAAAAGATATTGAAAAAGCCCTGGAAACGGTGCAAGCTTCATTTACACTCACAGCCAGGGATCCCAAAAAAAGTTTTGTTATCGGAGATGACACCTTCAGAATGGCACCGGGTTACGGCCCTCCCTTCGTCATCGAACGTTCGGGTGAGATGAGACCTTCCATCCTTGAGGACACCCAAAAATTCTGCAAACTTGTCCAGAGTTCCAAGGCATTGGATTTTAACAGTTCCATTGTGGTGCAGCCAAATGATGTCCCGGCCGCAACAGCCCATCTTGACATCCTGCTTGCCACCATGCTCCTGACCGATAAACCCATCATGGGAAGCTCTTCGTCAAAAGAGTGTGCCCAGGACTCCCTGGAAATGGCAAAAATGATTTGGGGTAAAACCGATCAATATGTCATGATCTCCCTGGTGGATTCCCTGTCTCCCCTGCAATATGCCGAAGAAATGATTGAATCCCTGATGGTTTTCGCAAAGGCGGGACAACCCCTGATCATCCACTCCTCCTGTTCCCTGGGATCATCCGGCCCCATTACCATTGCAGGTTCCCTTGTCATTTCAAATGCCACAACCCTTGCCGGAATCTGTTTATCGCAGTTAATAAATCCCGGTACTCCAGTGGTTTATGGCCTTGGGGGAAGCCCCACGGATATGAAAACAGGAGGATATATCAATGCCTCTCCCGAGGATGCCAAGCACACGGCCATCGTCACTGCCCTGGGACGCTACTACAACATTCCGGTCCGAAGCCAGGGAGCACTGACGGAATCATTTTCCCTGGATTATCAGGCAGGGATGGAATCTGCCATGCTGATGACCACTGCATCCCTGAGCGGTGCCCATGTGGCTCTCCACACCTGTGGCACCTATGGTGGAATGATCGCCATGAGTTTTGAAAAATTCATCGCAGACGAGGACCTGTGCTGCGCCCTGAAAAAGCTGATGAAGCCGGTTGAGTTCAGGGAGGAAGATTTTTCAATGGATATGATTAAGAGAATTGGTACCTCGGGCAGCTATCTTATGGAGCCCCACACCGCAACACGATGCAGAACTGAATTTTTCCTGCCGGATTTAAACATTAGAACCATCCATGCCAAATGGCTTGATCTGGAAACAAGAGAGATGGATCAACGAGCAGCACTGGTTCTTGAGAAAAGGCTTGCAAGCTACGAGAAGCCTGACATTGACTCGTCCCTGGAAAAAGGGTTAACCGATTATGTGGCAAAACGTAAAAACCCATAAAGGAGAAAAAAAATGACTGATTTCAATTCAATGATAGACGCCCTGGTTTCCTGTGATACAGAGAAAGTGACCGGACTTGTGGATGCAGCTCTGGCAGATGGTGTCCCTGCCGGCGATATTCT